>JBEKLI010000026.1:0-9953 GCA_050010275.1 Desulfomonilia bacterium
GCGGTCCAAAGAGGAGAGCCATGACTACCGTTATTTCCCCGAGCCCGACCTCATCCCGGTAATCGTTGGTGATGAATGGGTGGAAGGGATGAAAAATACCATCCCCGAGTTGCCGGCGGCAAAAAGGCAGCGGTTCATGGAGCTCTACGGACTTCCTGCCTATGATGCGGACCAGCTCACCCAGACTTTAGGCCTGGCCGATTATTTCGAGCAGTGCGTCGATCTTCTCAAGTCGCCCAAGGAGATCAGCAACTGGATCATGACCGAGGTCATGCGAGTCCTCAATGAAAAGGGGATCGACATCAAAGACCTTCTGGTGACGCCGGCCATGCTCATTGGTCTCGTGGACCTCCTGAAAAGAGGCACGATATCGGGCCTCATGGCAAAGGAGATCTTCACCGAGATGGCCGATACCGGGAAGAGCGCGGCGGACATCATAAAGGAGCGCGGCCTTGAACAGGTAAGCGATGAGGACGAACTCAAGGGTCTCATCAAAGAAATTATTGAGGCCAACCCCAAAGAATCCTCCCAATACCGTGCAGGCAAGACCCAGTTGCTGGGCTTTTTCGTCGGAGAGGTCATGAAGGCAAGCAAGGGCAAGGCCAACCCCAAGGTTGCAGGAAATATCGTAAAGGAGCTTTTAGAGCCGTGAAACATCTGCACATAGCCGATACTGCACAGGTGAGGGCAGGGGATGTCACCGATGTCTATTTCCTGCGCACCGAGAAGGTGCTGCGGGCCAGGGGCGGGTCCAAACACGTGTGCATGGAGATATTCCTGAAATCTTACCCCGACCCAAGGTATGGCTGGGGGATCTTTGCAGGACTCGAAGAGGTTTGCGTGCTGCTTGAAGGCAGACAGGCAACTGTCCATGCCATGCCCGAAGGGAGTGTGTTTTTTGCAGGCGAACCCGTGATGATCATCGAGGGTGACTACCTTGAATTCGGCGCCTTTGAGACTGCGATTCTGGGCTGCCTGTGCCAGGCATCCGGCATTGCCACCAAGGCATCCAGGTGCAAAGCGGCATGCGGGGGAAAGGGCCTCATAAGTTTCGGCGCCCGGCGCATGCATCCTGCAATCGCTCCCATGGTGGAGAGGGCCGCCTTCATCGGCGGCTGCGACGGGGTGGCCACCGTTGCCGGCGCACGTCTCATCGGAGAAAAGCCCATGGGCACCATGCCGCATGCCCTCATGCTACAGATGGGTGATACCCTTCATGCGGCCCTGGCCTTTGATGAGGTTATAGAACCCGATGTACCGCGGATCATTCTCATAGACACGTTTCAGGATGAAAAATTCGAGGCCGTCAGGGTGGCCGAGTCCATGCGGGAGAGGCTTGAGGGTGTGCGCCTCGATACGCCGGCATCACGGAGGGGCGATTATAAGGCCCTGATGGAAGAGGTGAGGTGGGAGCTGGACCTCAGAGGCTTTCAGCATGTAAAGCTCTTTGCATCAGGCGGGCTTGACCTCGAAGACCTCCTGGTATTGAGGGATGTGGTGGATGCATTCGGGGTAGGGACCCAGATATCAAGCGCAGCAACACTCGACTTCTCCATGGACATCGTTGAGGTTCAAGGGAAGCCTTATGCGAAGAGAGGCAAGAACTCCGGGAAAAAGGATGTGCTTCGATGCAGGAACTGCATGAAGCATTCCGTGGTACCCCTTGGAAATACGAGGCAGTGCGAGTGCAAAGGCACCATGGAATCTGTGATCATGAAGGTCATGGACATGGGGAAGATCGTTGTTGATCTCCCGCCTGCCCGCGCGATACGCGAGCGTGCCATGCATGAAATTGCTCAGCTCAGAAAAGACATGCCTGCCCGGGAATTTCTGAACCTATGATCAAGCCTTTCTATTTCGAAGACAACACCTTCTTCATCCTCGATCAGAGACGTCTTCCTATCGAGGAGACCTGGATGGCATGCACATCTCCCGACGATGTGGCCCTCGCCATCAAAACCCTGGCCGTGCGCGGGGCGCCTGCCATAGGCATAGCCGCTGCGTACGGCCTCGTGCTTGCGGCAGTCAAAGGCAGGGAAGCTGTCGAACATGCCGCTGATGCCCTCATCAAAGCCCGGCCCACTGCGGTGAACCTTGCATGGGCAGTAAGACGGTGTCTCGAATCGATCAAGAATGCCGGATCAGGCGGTTTGGCAGAGACGCTCAGGAGGGAGGCCGATGCCATATGGGAGGAAGAGATCGCTGCAAACGAGGCCATGTCGCTGCTGGGCGCAGGCCTGTTCGAAGAGGGCAGGGCATATTCGATTCTCACGCACTGCAATGCAGGCTCGCTCGCTACGGGAGGCATGGGCACCGCTGTCGGCGTGATACGGAAACTGAGCGAGCAGAACAAGCTCGCCATGGTATACGCGGATGAGACAAGGCCCCTGCTCCAGGGGGCCAGGATCACCGCTTATGAGCTCATGAAGGAGGGCATCCCCTGCACGTTGATAACCGACAACGCTGCAGGCTGGCTCATGAAGCTCGGCCGGATCGATGCCGTGATCGTGGGCGCGGACAGGATCGCGCGCAACCTGGATGCGGCCAACAAGGTGGGCAGCTATTCTTTGGCAGTCCTCGCACATGCCCATGGCATACCGTTCTACATCGCCGCCCCCCGGTCCACCTTTGACCCTGATATGCCCACAGGCAGCGACATACCGATCGAGGAGCGCGATGCCGATGAAGTGATATGTTTCCAGGGGAAAAGGGCTGCACCCGATGTCTGCGTGTTCAACCCGGCCTTCGATGTCGTGCCCCACGACCTCATTACAGCGATCATATCAGAAGACCAGATACGGTACGCAGGGAGAAGGAAAGAGCTGTAAAGAGCCATGATTCCCTGATTTCATCCTACTTTATTATACATCATCAGGCTGAGGGACACGGTGCGGATCACCGGCCGCTGTAAGCCGTCCGTTGGATTTGCTGGTTAGAGTCATTTCTTGTCATAGGGTAATTCTTGCATTAATTCTTTGAGCCGCTCTTCTGCGATAGCTGCCTTTTTTGTATTTGCAAAAAGATTAACTAAAAACTCATCTATTCCACGGAAAAAAGAATCTGCTAAAGCAGGAACTGATACAATGACTAAATCTTTAACATGAGGTTTGCTGCGGATCTCTGGGATTCCCTTATCCATATAACAAACCATTCGACATTTTCCCTCTCTACTTAGCTTTGATCGTGCTCCATAAGCATGCAGCATTGCACATCGCGCCCCATATAGATCAAGACCTGTTAATTGTTCTTTGCATGGAAATTTAATGTAGCGCTCAACCCATGATACAAAATCTTTTCTTCCGACATCTTCTTGGTTGGCAGGCATATTCAGGTACGCCATTGTATCAATACCAGAATAGATAAGTTTAACAGCAGATCCAAAGCAGCGGTTGTCAATTGCGACTTGTATCCCTCTTTTTATACCATCATAGATTGAATTAGTTATTGGATCATTTCTAAATGTTGTCATTGTTGTACTCTAACGTGGAGCATAACCGGAGCGCGACACGCTTCGGAGCGCGTCCGTATTGATGCACTGGTTAGGCTTACCCCTTATGTTCTTTCGGTACAATGACAGAAGGCCTCTTAAAGTGACCGTTGACATTGAAGAACACTGAGTAAGGTGTCGTCCTGGCCGCAGTAGATTTTGGCATTGTCTCTGTTCTGATCCTCTTACCGAAAAGAACTCTGACCCTAGTGCCAGGTTCATCTGGCATTGGCAGGATATCCTCGTGTGTGAATGTGAACCAATCGAACGTAATCTCTCCATTAGGGGCGGTGGTAGCTACAACGCATTCATCGTTAGGCTTGAGGTTGGTGGCCATTTCAGCCTGCTTGCCTGAGCGATACAGGTCGTAGAAGGCATCAATACCATACAAAGCAGCATGATCACGGGAAAGACAGTTATTGAAATAGAAGCGCATGTTTCGTTCCTCCAAAGTCTAACGATAAAATCAGCCGCGAGTGTAACGAGTCGGCTGATTTGCCTTGTTGGGCAATCTTCCTACATGCCGGGGCCAACAGTTATGCTCGTCAAATGTCCATATTTCACGAACACCCCCGTCCTGCCGACCCGGTTGGGCAATGCCAAATCTTAACTTGGTGTATAGGCGACGCTTTTTTGATTTTTGTCGTCCCACAAATAGTCGAAGTGCCGGACGAAGCTTTCTTGCGCTCCCGGAATGGAAGAGGATAGGAGAAAGGCACAGTTGTCGCGTGCCCGGCCCGTTGCTGAGACCACACATGCATAAATCTCGTCGTCAAAATAGAACCCAATTTGCGTTGGGAAATCATCATATATTCTTATCTGCGCACGCTCACCAAAACTTCGGAGTTGAAAGTGGACGCCCTTTAGCGCAGCCTCTAATTCTCCTCGATAGAGCGAGATATTTTCCCTGAAACCGAGTTGCTGGCCGCGAAAATTCACAAAAATGCTCTGAGGATCAAGGGTAAGAATCCTGAGTCTTAAAGTCGGATTACTGCGCAGGGCACTGAGAAGCTCAGTCATGTAGTTAGCCTCGATTGTTGACAGGTTGGTCTGTAAGATGTGTATTTCAGAGGTGGCTGAATGTATACTGTCGCGGATAAAGATGTCATCTCGTTTGCTGAAATATCGAACTTGGCTGGCCCTTTCTGCGCTAAGTTCCTGAACGGACAATATGACACGGTCCAAGTGCTGATCGATATCGTTGGAAAGATGATCAACATCGTCAATTCTATACGGAACTGTGATTAGTTCCTTAAGATCAGTCGGTACGTCGTTTCGGTCACGACATATCACTATCACCTCCCTGCCAAGTCCTCTCGCGTATCCTGTCTCATATAGAACATTAGAATTCTGCCCGCTAAAGTCAGCGACACAGAAGTCTGCGCGCTTTACGCACTGGATAACATGTGCATGAAGCTCCGCTTTGCTATACTTCTGTGTATCTGCCCGATATACTTCGATAGGAAATGATGGACGAATCCGCTCCAAGGCCTTAAGTGACTGGTAGATTTTGTCGTTATCGACCACTTCACCAGTCTGCGTGTCTGGTCGTTTGCCGTAAGGTTGCATTACGAAGCAACATGCTCGTTGCCGAATCTGACTATTACATTGTCCTTGTGCAGTGTCGTCCACCATAGGCCCATCTCCTTCTTGTTTATTTAGAATCTATGACGAATGTTGGTTTGCCCATATTGCACTATTCCCGTCCCCAACGTAAGAATCACCGGCGGCGTAAGCCGTCCGGTGGATTAGCTGGTTGGGCTATTCAACTTGAAGATTTATGCTACCCTGCTTAGAGTTTCATAATCTTCTATTACAAGCTTATCTAATCGACTGTTAATTCTTTCTGCAAGAATGTCATCATGGCTATGCAAAATCGATTCTTTAATCTTACCCAGAGCTTCCTTAACATCCTTTGATAAAACATCAACATTTAGATTTGGAATTCCAGAACTTTGAAATATTAAAGGATATCCACCTGCCTTGGCAATACCTGAGGCTTTAGGAAAAAATTGGTGGGTTAGTCCATGACGAAATAACTTTACAATTTTATCACAATTATCTTTGTACATCATTGGGAAGAAGCCAGCTTGCTCTGATAATAGATATTTAAAATTTCCATATGTATCTTCTTTTCTAGGATTACTATCATCTCTTGTTAAATAACCAAAGAAATCAATTACTGAAAAAAGCATTAATGCATGAGGTACAGCACATGCGCATAAGCCATCCTTGTCAGGTCTTATTTCATCGAGTTTATCGATGTCTTTTAAAATATACATTGATACTTCAGTATTAAAAAATCCTATTACCCTGTTCTTTGCTGCAGACAATCCTGAATTTGCCATATAGATATCTCCTTTCAGAAAGCCCAACAATTACTATACTGCACTTTTGCAGCATATCCCAATATTTGATGCACGATTGCAGTATATCCGGATATTGAGCGCAAGGTATTATACTGTTATTAATATATAAATGGCAATTACAATTGCATTCCTCTTCACATACAAACAGTACCGTAGGGTGGGTGGAGTGTAAGCCTAACCCATTGTCCATATCCCACGGGCAAGGCATATGGCCTTGGCCCGTGCCACCCATAAATAGTATGTGTTTTGATTGGGCCAGCCGTGCGCATCGCTCGAGAAAAAGCATGGACGGAGAGGGTTGGTAGACAAGAATTATGCTTTCTTACTTGAACTTTTTCCCTTTGGACCGGTAAGCTCGCGGAAGTGCATCGCTGTTTCGGGTCCTATGGCCTCTTCCTCGTGTTTGAAAAAGACAAAGGCCTGCTTCCATTTCTGGATAAGGATTCTTTCCATCCATTGTGATAGATCTGCTTCCGTGTAATCCGAACGCCGCAGGCGCAGGTATCCCCATGGCGCAGTAGGGATGATCTCATGCGCCGGATTCTCATCAGTATCGGCGATGCACAGGCTGCATCCCTTTTCATGGAGGAGGTCCAGGATCTCAGCATCGGGCCCCTTTGCGTTACGGAACTCGAATGCGCAGGACACATCACTTGGGATCATGGCGAGAAAATCTTTGAGTGTTGCGGGGTCTGCACGGAAGCTCTTGGGAAACTGAAAGAGCACAGGCCCCAGTTTCCCGCCCAGGACAGTCAGCGTCCTGAAGAGGTAACCGGTCTCTTCGCCCACATCTCTCAACCGCTTCACATGCGTTATGACCTGGGGTGCCTTGAGCGCGAACACAAAATCATCAGGGACCTGCTCTGCCCAGGACTTAAGGACGCCCTCCGTGGGCATGTGATAAAAGGTATTGTTGATCTCTACCGCGCCTAAGCGCCCCGAATAGAAGCCAAGCATCTCCTTGGGAGAGATCTTTTCTGGATAGAATTTTCCTTTCCATTCCTTGTACCCGTACCCGCTTGTGCCGACATAAATTTTCATGGCTTACGATCCATTCCCTTTTCACGAACCACCTCGCGTGCGGCCTTGTCCTCCCGCAGCCGGGAAAAGACCGGCTGCCTCATCAGGCCCTCATCGGTCCAGCCGTGAAACACGACCTCGCAGACCAGCTCGGGTTTCACCCAGGTGACCGGCGTATTGGTCTTGGGCTCAACTGTGAAGGGGCACTTCTTCCTAATCAGAGGATTCAGCCTTTCACGGACTTCTCGTAAGGTCTCGGCGCTGAATCCGCCCCCGGTATGACCGACGAAAATCAGCTCGTCCCCATCGTATACGCCCAGGACAAGGGCGCCGAAATTCTTTCTGCCCCCCTTGGGCTCTGTGAACCCTGCGATCACGCCCTCCTGCGTGAGATGCGTCTTCACCTTGAGCCATTGCCGAGACCTCATGCCCGGCCTGTATGCACTCTGGCTATGCTTGGCCATGATCCCATCGAGACCTTTTTCTTTGACCACCTTGAAAAACAGGACACCCTCCTTTTCTACATGATCGCTGAATCTTATATTCGGGGAAGAGGGGAGGATCTTTTTCAGGAGCTCTTTTCTCCTCAGGAGGGGCAGGCCCGTAAGGTCATGCCCCTCGAAATGGAGGAGATCGAATACGTAGTAGAGCAGATGGCCTCTTCCTGATTTCCGGTAATCCTGCAGCTTCTGGAAGTCAGGCTGCCCCTGGTCGTCCACCACCACGATCTCGCCGTCTAGGACTGCTTCGAATCTGAATTTTTTGAGAGAGTCCGTAATAGGAGAAAACCTTTGATTAAACGAGATCAGGTTCCGGGAATAGAGCGAAACGCTTCCGCCTTTGATCTCGGCAACGGCCCGGTATCCGTCCCATTTCATCTCAAAGATCCAGTCGGGATGATCGAACGGTTCTTTGGCGGGCGTCGCGAGCATGGGTTTTATGTGGTGCGGCATGGGTTTCATGGGGGCGCCTTTCAGGTCCTCGGCTTCAATCGCCTCCCTGAGGCGGATCTGGTCGATCTTCCCCTGCCGGTATGATTTTTTAGGAGTGGCTTCGGTAACCTCTTCAAGGGTCAGTTCGGACACGACGGAACGATTCTTTGCGAGGATGTCCTTAAGGCTCGCGTGGCTGTCTCTTTTCTTCAAAAGCAGCCACGACCTCTCGTCCTTTTTCGTCTTTACCAGTGCGAATTCACCCTGGAGCTTTTCCCCTTCGAGGACGAACTTCATATCCCCTTTCCTCAATCCTTGAAGGAGGAGCCGCTCGCTTTCTTTTCCCTCTCTGTCTGAAGGGTGGTGATAAAAGCCCCGGTCCCAGATGATGACGCTCCCTGCTCCGTAATTGTGCTCGGGAATGACGCCCTCAAAATCTTTGTAATCGAGCGGATGGTCTTCGACCATGACAGCCAGCCTTTTTACGGAAGGATTCAGCGAGGGGCCTTTTGGGACGGCCCAGCTCTTGAGCACCCCTTCCAGCTCGAGCCTGAGATCGTAATGCATGGCCCGGGCCGCGTGCTTATGGACGACAAATGCGAGACGGTCCCCCTTATGGCTGCGGCCCGGTCTCGGCTCAGGCGTCTTCTCGAATTTCCGTCTGGATTCGTAGTCTTTCAGTCCCATATCACAGATAAGGAAGCTTCTGTTTTTTGACGAGCACCTCTTGAAAGAGGTCGCCCTCTTTTTCCACCCTGGAGAGGGCCTCCGAATGAAGGATCTGAAGCCTGCCGGGATCGCGCCTGGAGGCCGAATCCTCCAGTTCCTTCCAAGAAAGGGGAAACGAAACAGTGGGTTTATCCTGCGCCCTCAGGGAATAAACACAGATCATGGTTTTTGAATGGTCGTTCTGGGACCAGTTGATGAAGACCTTTTCTGTCCGCAGCTCCTTCGCCATTTTCACAGTCACCAGGTCGGGATAGTTGCGCTGCAGGACTTCTGCCACGGATTTGGAAAATTTCTTCGTGTCTTCAAAGGTCGCGTCTCTGCGGTTCAGAGGCACGTATACATGGAGCCCCTTCCTGCCGGATGTTTTCACATAGCTTGCAAGCTTCAGCTCCAGGAGCAGGTCCCGGAGGATCAGCGCCACCCGGGCACAATCGAGGATGCCGGCAGAATCGCCGGGGTCCAGGTCAAAGACCATGGAATCGGGTGTCTCGGGAGAACCGGCCCTTGCCAGGGGCACATGCAGCTCGAGAGACGCAAGGTTCTCCACCCAGATCAGCGTATCCAGATCGTTGACGAGACAGACCGTCATTTGCTCACCCTCATCCTTTGGGATCCGTGCCGTTTTCACCCAGGACGGACGATGCGCTGGACAGCGCTTCTCGTAAAAGTATTCCTCTTCCACCCCGTTGGGGTAGCGTTTTAATGTCAGGGCCCGGTTTTTCAGATGAGGCAGGATGAACGGAGAAATCCTGCGGTAGTAATCCATGATATGGGCCTTGGTGAAACCATAAGACGGATAGAGATCCTTTTGAAGGTTTGTCAGAGAAAGTCTTCTCCCTGGAACTGCCGCAACTTTCGTGCTCACCGGTTCTTTTTCACCTTGCGCATGCTCTTCTGAAGCATTGCGATCAGATCGGCCGGACCTTCTCTCTCTTCCTCCTCGACCTCAGGGGCCTCCACCGGGGCAGTCTCCTTGGCCTTCTTCTTCAGGAGCGTAAGGATCTTTTCCCTGCGATTGTCCGCATATTTGTCCGGATTGAAGTCTGATATCATCCCTTTGACGATCCTTTTCATGCGGCTTTGTTCTTCGGATTCGATCGTTCCTTCTTCAGGCGTGATGTCATCATCCCCGAGTATCTCATCGCGGTAATGAAGCGTGATGAGGGACAGCGCGCTTCCGGTGCTCTTGACCGCTACGAGATACTCCCGTTCCCCCAGCACGAATTTCGCGAGCCCCGCCTTATCGGCCCGGTGCATCACCTCGACCAGGAGAGAGTAGGATTTTTCGCCGCCTTTCAAAGGAACGAGATAATAGGGGTGATCGTAATAGATCGAATCCACATCCTTCATATCGATGAACTCGATGATCTCGATCGTCCGGCTCCGTTCGGGCGAGACGGATTCCAGCTCTTCGTC
>JBEKLI010000027.1:0-9884 GCA_050010275.1 Desulfomonilia bacterium
AATTATTGATGTTGACAGCATTAAAAAGCAGATGAAGGTGTTCATACCCAAAGAGGAAGTCACCGCTGTTACGGAAGAGATCTACCGGGATATCGCCCAGGGTGTTGCAATAAAAGGTTTCAGAAAGGGAAAGGCCCCAAGACATGTCATCAAGATGTACTATCAGGATTATATAGTAAACGAGCTTTCACGCAAGCTTGTCCGCGAGAAATTCGAAGAGTCGGCAAAAGAACAGAACCTGTTAGTCGTTTCTATCCCGGAGTTTGAAAACGAGCCGCCGAGAGAAAATGAGGATTTCACATTTTCCGCCAAGTTTGATGTGAAACCGGAGGTTACCCCCCAGGTATATACGGGCTTTGAGTTAAAAAAGCCGAAGATCGCCGTGGAAGATAAGAACATTAATGACGTCATTACCAAGCTGCAGGAGACCTATGCCTCGGTTAAGGACGTGGATGACCCAGAATATATCGTGAAGAAAGGTGACTATGCCATCGTCAACCTCTCATGCGATGAAAACGATAAGCTGAACCGCGAGAAGATTACGATCGAGGCCGGTGTCCGGAGCGCATTTCCGGGACTTGAGAACGAGGTCCTGGGGCTTAAGGCCGGAGATGCCAAAGAGACGGACATCACCTTTCCCGAGACCCATTTTCTGGAAGACATGAGGGGCAAAACCGCCCATATCAAGATTCAGGTCCATGGAATAAAGCAAAAGGAACTGCCACAGCTGGATGACGAATTCGCCAAGATGGTTCATAAGGACGTACAGAACATGGATGAGCTCAATAATGCCGTCCGGGAGGATCTTATCGGACGGCTTGAAGCCGAGGCCAGGGCTTACATGGAGAGACAGCTTTCAGACAGGCTCATGGAGGCAAACAAGTTTGATGTGCCGGAGTCCATGGTAAGGTATCAGGCCATCATGATGCTCCAGGGAATATCTCAAAGGCTTTCATCGCAGGGTATCAGGATGCAGGATATATATCCCGACGGTGAGGCCTTGAGGGAAGAGACCATGACATCCGCAGAAAAGCTCGTAAAGACTACGCTGCTTATAGAGGCCATTGCGAAGGTAAATGTCATTGAGGCCACTGATGAAGATTTGGAAAAGGAAATTGCATCAATGGCCGAAAAGTACTCTATGACCCCCGATGCCGTACGGAAGAGCTTTGAAGAAAGGGGAAGTTTGGAAGAGATGAGATTTGGCATCTTAGAGCATAAGGTGTATGATTATATCATAGCCAATTCCACCATAGTAGAGGTGGACAGCATTGAGGAGAATAAGGATGACACTAATCCCGATAGTAGTGGAACAGACGAGTAGAGGTGAACGATCTTACGATATTTATTCCCGGCTACTCAAGGATAGGATTGTCATGCTGGGCACCGATATTAACGATGATATTGCGAACCTGCTGGTAGCGCAGTTCCTCTTTCTGGAATCAGAAGACCCGGATAAGGATATATTTTTCTATATCAATTCACCGGGAGGATCTGTTACCGCAGGAATGGCTGTTTATGATACCATGCAATTCATAAAACCCAAAGTGAGCACTATGTGTATTGGACAGGCGGCATCCATGGCTGCAGTGCTTCTCGCGGCTGGAGAACCCGGAATGCGCTATGCTTTGCCCCATTCGCGCATTTTGATCCATCAGCCCTTAGGTGGAGTCCAGGGGCAGGTCACGGACGTGAATATCCAGGTTGCAGAGATGTTGCGGCTCAAGGATGCACTCACCAAGGTATTGTCTAAGCATACCGGCCAGCCTATAGATAAGGTAGGGGCTGATACAGAGCGTGATTTTTTCATGGATGCGACAGATGCACAAAAGTATGGTATAATAGATCACGTCATGTTTAAGAGATCCACCAAGGAGAAAGAAGGGGAGAAGGCGGATGCCAAAAATTAATGATCACTACAGACCCGGACTGAGGTGCTCTTTCTGCGGTAAATCGCAGGAAGAGGTCCGGAAGCTCATTGCGGGTCCTGACGTATACATCTGTGATGAGTGCATCGCCCTTTGTAACGAGATCTTGGCGGAAGAGGAAGGGGAATACCGGCATTTCAGTACATCATCAAATATCCCCAAGCCCTCTGAGATCAAGGAAGTTCTTGACGAGTACGTTATCGGCCAGGAGATGACCAAGCGTATCCTGTCCGTGGCGGTGCATAACCATTACAAACGGATTGAATCGAACACCAACATCGGCGGTGTGGAGATAAGCAAGAGCAACATCATGCTTATCGGGCCCACAGGAAGCGGCAAGACCCTGCTTGCGCAGACCTTGGCGAAAATTCTTGATGTACCCTTCACGATAGCCGATGCCACTACCCTCACTGAGGCGGGATATGTGGGGGAGGATGTTGAAAACATCATTGTGAACCTCCTCCAGAACGCCGATTATGATGTTGAGCGCACACAGAAAGGCATTGTATATATCGATGAGATCGACAAGATTGCCTCGAGGGGCGACAATCCATCCATAACCAGAGATGTTTCCGGCGAGGGTGTGCAGCAGGCCCTTCTCAAGATGATTGAGGGGACTATGGCCTCGATCCCGCCGAAAGGTGGGCGCAAACATCCCCAGCAGGAGTTCATCCAGATCGACACTTCCAATATCCTCTTTATTTGCGGGGGGGCATTCATTAGCCTCGATAAGATAATTTCGCAGAGACTAGACAAGAAGACCATCGGTTTTGTTGCTGAGATCCCGGGCAAAAAAGAACATGACATCGGCGAAATTCTGAAAAACGTCCAGCCCGAAGATCTCATCAAGTTCGGCATGATACCCGAGTTTGTCGGGCGCATGCCGGTTGTTTCCACGCTTCATGAACTCGATGAAGATGCCCTCATTACCATCCTCACCGAGCCTAAGAATGCGCTTGTGAAGCAGTACCAGGCGCTGCTGAAGCTCGAAGGAGTGGACCTCACCTTTACCAAAGACGCCCTGAAGGCAGTAGCGACGGAGGCCATGAAACGCAAGTCCGGAGCACGAGGTTTGCGGTCCATCATGGAAGGGATTATGCTCGATATCATGTACGATATCCCCGACATGGAAGGTGTCAAGGAGTGTATCATCAGTCAGGATGTGGTTTTGAAGGGGAAGCCGCCTATTATCGTATACGAGAGAAAAACTTCTCAGGCATGAGCTTTAGGTTATGAAGATTGAGGCATCAGAGCATGTCTTTCCCCTCCTGTCTCTGAAAGACATCGTTGTATTCCCCCATACCCTTATCCCGCTATTCATTGAGAATGAGAATACCGCCAAGGTGGTGAGCGCCGCCTTTGATGGCAAGGAGGACATCCTCGTCTGTTGCATGAGACAATTCGTCCCTGCGGCGTCCCAACAGGAGAGCTTATACGCAGTGGGTGTCTCTGCAACCATCCTCCAGTTGCTCAGTTTGGCCAACGGGTCCATAAAGGTTTTCATCGAGGGAAAGAGCCGCCAGCACATCAAGAATATCCTCTATGATAAGGACCAGCTCTTTGCTGCAACTGAGCAGTTTATAGACTTCATTGCCGATGAGCACGAGGCGGAGGCCTTAAGACGTCTTGTGGTAGAATCGTTTAAGGAATACTGCGAGATCTACGGAATTGATATCGCTTCCGATGTTATTGCAAAGATGGAATGCCAGGATGATCCAGGAATGGTCTGTGATATGGTTGTGTCTTACACAACACTCAAGACAGAGAAAAAGCAGGAAATCCTGGAGGATAACCATATAGAATCACGGATCGAGAAGGTCTACGGATTTCTCCAGACAGAAATCGAGATTGCAAGGATCCAGTCGAGCATGCGGGAGCAGGCACGGCAGAAGGCCGCTGCCGGTAAAAAAGGCTCGGTCTTCGAGCAGATGCAGCCTCAACACATCCCTATGGAGAGCATTGAAGACGAAGTATCCGCCCTGGAGAAGCAGCTTAAAAATAAGAATATGCCTTCACATGCCAGGGAGAAGGTATTTCAAGAGCTCAAACGGCTGCGTATGATGCCACCCATGAGTGCAGAAGCAACCGTCATAAGGAACTATGTGGATTGGTTCCTTGCGCTGCCCTGGAATGAGATCACTGAAGACAAGAAGGATATCAAGTTCGCGCAACAGATCCTGGATGAAGACCACTACGGCCTGAACAAGGTCAAAGAGCGCATATTGGAATATCTCGCCGTCCAGCAGATGGTAGGTACCACAAGGGGGCCTATCCTGTGTCTGGTGGGACCGCCGGGTGTGGGGAAGACATCACTGGGCAAATCCATAGCCAGAGCCGTTGGAAGAAAATTTGTGCGGGTCTCATTGGGCGGTATTCGCGATGAGGCCGAGATAAAGGGCCACAGACGCACCTACATCGGTGCTATGCCGGGAAAGATCATCCAGGGCTTAAGGCGCGCGGGAACGTCAAACCCGGTGTTTCTCCTGGATGAGGTGGACAAAATGAGCGTGGATTTTCGGGGTGATCCGTCTGCCGCCCTCTTAGAAGCACTTGATCCCGAACAGAACAACACCTTCAATGATCATTACTTGGATGCGGATTACGATGTCTCCAAGGTGATGTTCATCACAACCGCCAACACCACATATTCAATACCACCCCCGCTGCTTGACCGAATGGAACTGATCCAACTCGAAGGCTACACATCATATGATAAGCTCAAGATTGTAACCCACCATATACTACCCAAACAGCTCAGACTCCACGGTCTTGATGGGAGGGGTATTGATTTTTCTGAAAAAGCTCTCAACACGATTATCAATGAGTACACCCGCGAGGCAGGTGTAAGGAACATGGAAAAGGAGATATCCTCTATATGCAGGAAGCTCGTCAAGGGGATCATCTCGGGTGATGCAAAGCAGCAGATAAAGATCACCAATAAAAAGGTCCACGACCTTCTGGGTGTGCCGCGATTCCGCCGCCCAATCCGTGAGAAGAAGGATTATATAGGTGTTGTGAACGGCCTTGCCTGGACTGAGGCGGGGGGTGTACTCCTCAGGGTTGAGACCACCGTGATGCCGGGGAAAGGCGAGCTGTTGCTCACCGGCAAGATGGGTGATGTCATGCAGGAGTCCGCCCAGGCAGGAATGAGTTATGTAAGGTCGCGTGCAAAAGAGTTTGGGCTTGATAAGGATTTTTATCACACAATCGACATCCATATTCATATTCCCGAAGGCGCGGTTCCAAAGGATGGTCCATCCGCCGGCATTACTATGGCTACTTCCATCGTATCAGCCCTGACCGGGAGGAGTGTCAAAAACCAGCTTGCCATGACCGGTGAGCTGACCCTGGGTGGGAGGGTCCTGCCTGTCGGCGGCCTGAAAGAGAAGCTGCTGGCCGCTAAAGAGGCAGGCATACAGACGGTTCTCATCCCTATAGATAATGAGAAAGATCTGTTTGAGACCCCCAATGATATATTACGTGGAATGCAGGTCCATCTTGTAGAGCACATGGACCAGATAATCGCATGTGCCCTCAACTGAGCTATTGACAGCCATTCTAAATGTTGTTACTTTTCAGGAGCACTTGGGCATGGGAAAACAAATATCATTTATAGGAGGTATGCTTTGACGAAGACAGAATTGATATCCGTTGTGGCAAATAAGGCAGGGATCCCCAAGGCAGCAGCCGAGAAGGCGATAAATGCCACTACAGAGGCCATCCAGTCTGCACTGAAGAAGGGGGACAAGGTTACCTTAGTCGGTTTTGGAACATTTGATGTTGCTCAGAGGGCGGCACGGCAGGGAGTCAATCCCAGGACCAGAGAGACCATCAAGATCAAGGCATCCAAAGCTCCGCGTTTCAGGCCTGGTAAGGCTTTTAAGGAAGTCGTAAACAAGTAATTCTTTCTGATTGTAAAAAGATTCAGGGCGGGTAGCTCAGTCGGGAGAGCGTCGGCCTTACAAGCCGAAGGTCGCAGGTTCAATCCCTGTTCCGCCTACCAAGCCGATGAGGAAGTAAGGGGGCGTAGTTAAGATTGGTTATAACGCCGGCCTGTCACGCCGGAGGTCGCGAGTTCAAGTCTCGTCGCTCCCGCCATAAGAAGTCTATACCTCACTTAAGTGAGGTATAGACTTGTACTTTCCTTCCATGATTGACGTTCCGATCTCATCTTGGATATAAGACCACAGTTATGGGTTACTTCTTAAGCGTTTTAGGCATGGTTTTAGTTATTGAGGCCGTACCTTATATCCTTTTCCCAGGCAAGATGAAGATTTTTGCCCAGCTTATTCATACAGTACCTGATTCCAGACTACAGGCTGCCGGTATTATTACGGCGTTCGCTGGGGTTCTCATCATATACCTGAGCAGACATATGATAGGGATGTAGCACCAGTGGAAACCTCCCGGTTCTTATATCATCTTTCCAAGGATCTCATTGCCAAGTACCCGGTGGAAAGAGGTCATGAGCGACTGCTTGTAATCAATCGAAGCACCGGCACTATCTTTCACTCTCAGTTTGATGACATCCTTTCCCATTTATATCCGGATGATGTATTGGTGATGAACAATACGAAGGTGATCCCTGCACGCCTCATTGGCACCAAAGAAACGGGTGGTGCGGTAGAGGTATTCCTACTCAAAAAAATTGCTGGACCCAGGTGGCAATGTCTGATCAATGCATCGAAGCTCCCGAAATCAGGATCCGTACTCAGATTTGCAGACAACCTTGAAGCACTGGTCGAGAGGAGGGATGGTAAGGATTATGTAGTGCTTTTCTCTGATGAGGAGAGGGTATTGAGCTTGGGCAGGGTGCCTCTGCCGCCTTATATAGACCGGGAACCTGAGCCCCAGGATTCCGATGCATATCAGACCGTATATGCCCGGTATGACGGATCTGTGGCTTCTCCTACGGCAGGTCTCCATTTCACGCAAGAAATGCTTGGCCGGATCGAATCATTAGGCGTAGAGCTTGTCTTTGTAACCTTACATATCGGGCTTGGCACCTTTACCCCGGTACGAGCCGGGTCTGTGGAAGAACATATCATGCACCCTGAAGATTTTATCGTGACTGAACAGGCGGCCAATTCCGTCCATGAGGCCATGATGCAAGGGAGGAGAATCGTTGCTGTGGGTACCACGACCACCCGGGTGCTGGAGCATCTCATGCACACACAAGGGAAGATCACTCCGGGTAATGGGACCACCGACATATTCATCTATAACGGGTTTGCCTTTAAGACAGTCCAAGCCTTGATCACGAACTTTCATCTCCCATGCTCGACACTCCTGATGCTGGTCAGTGCCTTTACCGGGCATGATCTTATCATGAAGGCTTATAAAGAGGCTGTTGAGCGAAAGTACAGGTTTTTCAGTTATGGCGATGCCATGCTCATTATTTAGATATAGTCTGGAATACACTGACGGCCTTGCCCGATGCGGAAAAATCGAAACCCGTCGAGGCATTGTGGACAGCCCTGTTTTCATGCCCGTGGGGACTGCGGCCACGGTCAAGGCCATGACACCCGATGCACTCGAATCTCTTGGTGCGCAGATCATCCTGTCAAACACCTATCACCTGCATCTAAGGCCCGGAGAAGGACTCATCAAAGATCTCGGAGGCCTTCATAACTTTATGGGTTGGGATAAACCCATCCTCACTGACAGCGGGGGATACCAGGTATTCAGCCTTGCCAAGCTTGTCAAGATCATGGATGAAGGAGTTCAGTTCGCCTCTCATATCGACGGAAGCCGCAGGATGCTCACCCCTGAGAAGGCCCTTCAGATTCAGGAGGATCTGGGCTCGGATATTATGATGTGCCTGGATGAGTGTGTAGCCTTTCCAAGTCCAAAGGACTATGTGGAAGAATCGGTCGACAGGACGAGCCTGTGGGCCCGAAGGAGTCTCGATGCAAGAAGGGGCGATGCAGCACTCTTCGGCATTGTCCAGGGGGGCATGTACCCTGATCTGAGGGAGAAAAGTGCGAAGGACCTCACCGTGCTGCCCTTCGACGGATACTCTATAGGGGGACTCTCGGTCGGTGAAGGACATGAAACTATGGTGAGCATGTTAGAAGAGACCATAATCCATCTGCCTGATAACAAACCACGGTACCTCATGGGTGTAGGCACACCCGTTGACATCGTAGAGGCGGTTGCGCGCGGGGTTGACATGTTTGACTGCGTCCTGCCGACGCGGAATGCCAGAAATGGGATGCTCTTCACCAGTAAAGGGAAGATGTCGTTGAAACAGGCGAAATACCGGCACGACCCAAATCCGCCTGATGAGGGATGTGTGTGTTATACGTGCAGGAATTTCTCCCGGGCATACTTGCGGCACCTCTTCGTATCCGGGGAGATATTGAGTTCCATCCTGAATACCATTCATAACTTGCATTTCTACCTTGAATTAATGTCAGATATACGGCATTTCATTAGGGAACAAAATTTTGATAATTTGAAAAAAAAGGTTAAGGAGATGTACGATGAATAGCGTTGCATATGCAGCAGGGCTTGGAGGTGGTGACTCAATGAGCTTTCTCATGAGCGTAGCGCCTCTGATCCTTATCTTTATCGTATTCTATTTCCTCCTGATCATGCCGCAGCAGAAGAAGGCCAAAGAGCATAAGCAGATGCTGGAGAGTATCGAGAAGGGGGATGATGTCATCACGAGCGGCGGTATTCATGGCAAGGTAGTTGGTATCGCAGACAGTGTGCTCACCCTTGATGTCGGAGATAAGATAAAGATTAAGGTTTCCAAAGAATTCATCGCGCATAAGAAGAGCACGGATGCGCCTCAAAAATAATTGCGGGGGTTATAATGGACACATTTAAAATGAAAGGGATACTCATCCTGGTGGTGCTGGTCATCGGATTGCTTTTTGCAATTCCCAGCCTGCTTGGGGATGCAGAGTTGCCCCAAGGCTGGATCGGACCGAAATCAAAGGTAAGTCTGGGCCTTGACCTCAAGGGCGGTATCCACATGGTGCTGAAGGTGGAATCGGCCAAGGCAGTGGAAGGAAGGATTGGCGTTATTGCAGGCGATATCAAGCCTCAGATGATAAATGCACGTATTCGCTACAGTAAGGTCGCATATGTGCAGCCAGACAAGCTTGCCGTACAAGTCAGGAGTCAGGAAGATTTTGATGCCCTGTCAAAGCTTATGGGCGATTCCTACCCTTACATGACAGAAGTGGATAATAAAAGTGAAGAGGGCTTGATGACTATCACCTACCAGATAAAAGCCGAAGAAGCCCGAAAGATAATGGACCAGGCTGACGAACAGGCCCTCGAGGTTATCCGAAACCGTATCAACGGGCTCGGAATCAGTGAGACGTCCACAATCCCGGAGCGGGACGGCCGCATCGTCGTCCAGATCCCGGGCCTTACTGACCCGGAAAAGGCAAAGAAGATCATCGGCAAGACTGCGGCCCTCGAATTCAAACTGGTGGATGAGGAACATCCCGTTGACAGGGCTCTCGCAGGAGATGTGCCCGAGGGGGACTATGTCGCGTACATGAAGGACGGCCGCCAGTCTATTTTGCTCAGGCAGCAGGCCGTGCTCAACGGCAGTATGATTGATGATGCACGGGTCAGTATCAAGGCCACTTACAATGAGCCGTATGTCTCCATATCCTTCAACTCCGAAGGCGCACGAATATTTGAGCAGGTCACCAGGGATAATGTGGGTAAAAAGCTGGCGATCTTGTTGGACGGCAAGGTCTACTCGGCGCCTGTGATCCGGGATGCCATAGCAGGCGGCAAGGCCATGATTGAGGGGAGGTTCACCGACGAGGAAGCCAGGGATCTGGCCCTCGTTCTCCGGGCCGGGGCTCTCCCGGCTCCGGTAGATATCCTGGAAGAGCGGACCGTAGGACCTTCCTTGGGTAGGGATTCCATAAGAATGGGTGTTCATGCGGCTTTTGTGGGTGGTTTGTTGGTTATCGTATTCATGGT
>JBEKLI010000028.1:0-9813 GCA_050010275.1 Desulfomonilia bacterium
GGGTAAATTACATTTGAGCTTTAACATAAAGTCAATAGTTTCAAGCCCATCAAGTTTTGGCATTCGAAGATCCAGAATGACAAAGTCATATTTTTTGTGTTCGGATGTTAAAAGGTAGAGAGCATCATTACCATTAGAGGCAGTTGATACTTGATAACCATCCTCTTCCAGTTCTTCTATGAGAAGCCGTTGGATGAGGATATCATCATCTACGACGAGTACTCACTTCATGGTTCCTGCCTAAATGTATGGCCATTACCTCCTGCATAACGCCATGTATATGGTCATCTCATAAAAGGTGGATATACAAGATGCGTTGTTCATAACGAATTGGATAAGGGCTTACTAATATTAACTCACTGGATTGCAAAAACGCGGGAGGATGATTGGTAAACGAAACGCAAAAAAAGCTATCTGGCTGTTGAATTTCAATATGTATCTTAATTCGCCTTTTCACATCAAAAGATAATATACATAAAACGTACAAATGAGGTGGTGATATGTATAGATATAATCGTTTCATTAAAACACCTGAAGAGCTTTTCACCATCATGAATTCCTTCAAGATGGCTCCTGACAACGAAATTAGCGACTTTATTGTCGGCCAAACAGAAAAAATCATCGAGCTTGAGAGGCACATCAAGTTTCAAAATGAAGTTATTGATGCCCAGAAGAAGCAGCTCGAGCGATTACAACTAAGGCCATGCAAAAATAGAGAGAGGTATCATTAATTCATCAAATAATTCAGCTTCTCATCCTTATTATTCTGCGTCCTTGCTCGCTCTCGATCTTCCCTATCATGAGCTTCGTGAGGTTTATACCATCCGGTCCGGACTACTCGCTTTGACTTTATTGAACATCTCCTTAGCAAATATAAAGAGAAGAAATTGTAATTCTCCTCGGGATCATTCAAGGGGATGGGATGTTATGATTTCCTGATGACATGAACTGCCGTAGCCTTGAATGCCGCGATCGCCTGCATGCCGGCCTCCACATGGAGATCATCCATTGCCTGTGGGGTTACATAGGCGCTGAGCAGGAAGCCGCAGTCGATCTGTATCTTGAAGAACAGCCCGATGGGCTGGACCTTTATGACCTTGCCGCTCAAGACATTGCGGGCACTGGAATCCGGTGCGGACTCGCCGGGGAATATCATCACGTGCTCCGGCCGGATGAAACACATGACCTGCTCCCCAGGTGCAAATGCCCCGGTAGCAAAGATATCACAACCATTGATACTCACCTTGAGCACACCCCCGGAAGACCCTGCCACTGTACCCTCGAGCATGGTCTCGATCCCCACGAATACGGCCACCGTCTCGTTGACCGGGTGGTTCATCACCTCGGCCGGGGGCCCCATCTGGATGATCTTGCCTCCATCCATCACCGCAATGCGCCTCGATAGCCGCAAGGCATCCATGCGGTCATGGGTGGCCATGATCGCGGTGGTGTGCTTTACACGCATGGCATGACCGAGATCCTCGATAATGGATTCCTTGGTGGGGGGGTCGAGGGAGGCAAAGGGCTCATCCAAGAAGATCATTTCCGGGTCCGTGGCAAAGGCCCTGGCCAGGCTTGTGCGTTGCGCCTCACCACCGGAGATCTTGCTCGCCGATCGTGAGGCAAGATGCCCGATCCCGAACAATGCAAGATGCTCCTCCACCAACGGCCGGGTTCGGGAACGCCCTATCCTTCTGATCTTCAACCCCGAGGCCACATTGTCATATACGGTGGAATCGAAAAGCAGCGGCTCCTGGAACACCATGGCGAGGCGCCTTCTGTATGCAAGGAGTTCGGTCCCGTTCTTCACGGGCCGGCCGTGAAAGATGAGCCCTCCATGCTCGAATCTTATAAGACCGGCCAGGCTTAACAGGAGTGTGGACTTTCCGGTCCCGTTCGGACCGATGATCGAGAGGAATTCCCCGGCCTTGACAGTCAGTTCCGGTATGTCAAGCACGGGAACCCCGCCCCGGCTGACCTGCAGATTGTGGACTTCGAGGATGTTCTCGCTCATCGCGGACGTTCCCGCTGCTGGATGCCCGTGAGGACGGCATTGATACAGAAGGTTAAGAACAGCAGGATCACGCCTAGTGCAATAGCGATGTCGAAGTTGCCCCGGCCTGTTTCCATGACCGTAGCCGTTGTCAGAACCCGCGTATAGCCCTTTATGTTGCCGCCCACCATGATCGAGGCCCCGACTTCAGAGATGACCCCCCCGAACCCCGCCATCACCGCTGCCAGGAGCGGCAGCCTTGCCTCCTTGATGAGCATCCAGATCATCTGGAACCGCGTGGCGCCCAGCGAGAGTATCTGGAGCCGCAAGCCTTCCGGGAGCTTCTGGATGGAGGCCAGTGATATCCCGGCCACAATGGGTGTAGCAATGACGGCCTGGGCTATCACAATGGCAGTGGGGGTATAGAGGAGCTCCAACATCCCGAGCGGACCATTGCGCCAGAGGAGGATCGATACGAAAAGCCCCACCACCACAGGCGGCACGCCCATGCCGGTATTAATGAGGCTCACGATGAACCTGCGACCTGGGAAGCGGGTCAGGGCCACCAGCGTGCCAAACGATATGCCGATGAAGAGGCTTATGAAGGTGGCCAGCCCGGAGACCTCGAGCGACAGCCACGTTATCCCGAGCACCTCGCGATCCAATGTGACCAGGAGCCAGATCGCCTTCTGGATGCCTTCCAAGATCAGATCCATACACCTACCCCCGTCCCTTCACCACCAATCTCCTACCCATTGCTGACTGCTGGAGATGAATCGCCGGGCATGGCAAGCCATGCCCGGAACAAATGACATCGGTCCTACTCGAACTCCGGCTTGCCTGCATCCGGGAAGAACAGCGGGCTTCCGTATTTGTCCACACCGAACTTGGCTATGATTTCCTGAACTTCTTTGCCGACCATGAATTCATCGAAGGCCTTGGCGGCATGTACGTTAACCTTTGGCCACTTGGCAGGATTTACCTCGATGACGTGGTAGATGTTCAACAAGACCTTGTCTCCCTCCACAAGGATGTCAAGGCCGAGGTTCTTCTTGAGTGACAGGTAAGTCCCTCGGTCGGTCAAGGTATAGGTCTTCTTCTCCGCCGACACGTTCAGGGTCTGGCCCATGCCGAGCCCGGTCTGCTGGTAGAACTTCTGTCCCTCGGGGTTGATCATGGCCGCCTTCCAGATATCTTTCTCCTTGGCCTCAGTACCCGAGTTATCGCCCCGGGACATGAATACGGCACCCTTGGCCGCTATCTGCTTGAAGGCCTCGGCAGCGGATTTCATGCCCTTGATTCCGGCCGGGTCGGACGGCGGACCGACAATGACGAAGTCGTTGTGCATGACGAGCTTGCGGTTAACGCCATTGCCATCTGCCATGAACTTCTTTTCAGCGGCAGGAGAGTGTACGAGCAGGACATCGGCCTCGCCCTTGGCGCCCATGGCCATGGCCTGGCCGGACCCTACGGCAATGGTCTTGACAAAAAAGCCTGTCTTCTTCTCGAAGAGCGGGGTGAGGACATCCAGCAAACCCGTGTCCTGGGTGCTTGTAGTGGTTGCCAGGATGAGGTTCTTCTGAACCGAGGCCGCCACTGCGGGGGTGCCTGCGAACACAGCAGCCAGACACAATGCCAAGATCCCTGCATACAAAAGATTACGCATCTTCATGATATACTCCTCTCACATGGATTGTCCTTACTGATTCTTGTGCTTCTCTTTCCAGGCCCTGGATTCGGGGAAGAACAGCGGCATGCCGTATGTGTCCTTGCCGAAAGTCTCAATGATCTTCTGTCCCTTGTCCGGATCAACGAGCCAGTTCACAAAGGCCATGGCTTCGTTATAGTAGGCACGCGGACACTTCTTGGGATTGACCGGGATGAGTGAAATATGGTTTATGAGCGCCTCATCTCCTTGAACCAGAACAGAGAGCTTGATTTTATCCTTAACCGTCAGGTAAGTGGCACGGTCGATTACCGTATAGGCACCTTTCTGGTCAGTGAAGAGCAGTGTGGGCACATTCCCTTCAGCGCCCTTTTCGTAGACCGTATACCATGGCCCGGAAGGTTCGATCCCGGCCTTGGACCAGAGATCGAGCTCTGCAACGTGTGTCCCGGATTTGTCGCCCCTGCTTATGAACAATGCACTTTTGGCAGCAATGGTCTTCAATGCCTCGGTGGCGGATTTCATGCCTTTGATCCCAACCGGATCGGACGACGGCCCGACTATGACAAAGTCGTTGTACATAAGCGGGATACGCTCGGTGCCGTAGCCCTCTTCCACAAATTTCACTTCAAGCGCCTTGGCATGAACCAGGGCGAGATCGACATTGCACATCCGTGCGATCTTCAGCGCCTCGCCCGTGCCTGCGCCCACATGGCGCACCCGGATACCCGTCTCCTTCTCAAACCGGTTTTCGAGTGCATCGACAATGCCTGTATCGATGGGACCTATGGTGCTGGCCATAAGGATGAACCCTCCACTCTGTGCGAATGAGTTTAACGGCAAACAGAAAAACAACCCACTCATAACAATGAACAGCCATTGTCTCATGATTCCTCCTCCATTCGTGTGTCAACACATGATCTCAGAGTAATCCCTTAAGATTGTTACCCCATCGGATACATAACCTTTCCCGTCTCTCGGTTGTTGTATCCTTTCACTACCTTCAGCAGATTTCTAAACAGTTCCGACCTGATGAACTCGACAAATGCCTGGACATTTTTATCGAAAAATATCTCTTTCTTTACGACCATGTCGAATCGCTCTTCAAAGACAGGGAAGAATACGAGGCGCGATCCCACGGATACCGATTCAGATGCAATGCCCACATCCGATTGGCCCGATGTAACAGATCTCACCACGTCATAGTGCGTGAATACCTGGGTATCATATCCTGCGAGGTCTGGGGGCTCTATCCCTTCTGCCATGATGAGATGCTCTACAAGGGCCCTGACACCCGAGCCTTCCTGTCGGTTGATAAAACGAAGCCCATGATCAACACACTCTTTAAAGGATTGTATGGCAACATCTCTCGATACAAATCCCAGGGTCCTGTAAAAGAGGTTGATCACTACCAGGTCATCGGGATCATGAAAATATTCCCGGATACAGGGAAAGTTGAAGTCTTTTTGCGCGTGATCATAGAGGTGGCTCACCGCAATAGTGCAGAAACCGTCTTTCAGGAGCCTGATCCCTTCCCTGCTCCCAACGATCGAAGAGAACATGAGGTATTCCGGATACATCTTGTGGAAATGCCCCTGGGCTATGGGGATGACCGGATCGTCTGAACCGCACACGAGAAGCACCTTCTTGTTGACGAGCGATTCCCAGAAGGATTTCCTGACCGCCTCCCTGGCCTTGCCCTTAATAAACTCTTCCAACTCTGCCTTTGGGAAAAGCCACTTGCCCGTAACCTTGGTGCCGGGAAGCTTGCCATCCTTCACAAGGGCATAAAGCTTCTTCTCATTGATGTTGAGAAAATCTGATGCCTCTTTAACGGTTAATAAATCCTTTGTTTCGTAGCTCATTTTATATTCCCGGAAACTGATTACTATTAATTACCATAAATCATACGAGTGATCCATGCCTCTGTCACAAAGAGTTCATTCATCCTGCGCAGAGAAACGATATATTCGAACAGGGGGTAATAATGAATGAGCCTGACTCCGGAATGACAATCGTCCTTTTTTGAGTCGGATGTACCATATGATTTCGGCCTGACCCGGTCCGACAAGGACAACCCCTTATCGGTACCGGGACAGGCCTGGCATGGGCAAATACTGACTATATGGTTATGATTCCGAAGGAGTCTCTTTGGGCACTGCCTTGGCTGCTTCAGGTTCAGCCTTGGGTTCTTTTGTCTTGGGCTTCTTCTCGGCCTTTGGCTCTTTCTCGGTCTTGGGCTCTTTCTCGGCCTTGGGTTCCTTCTCAGTCTTTGGCCCCTTTTCGGCCTTGGGTTCCTTGTCGGCCTTGGGTTCTTTCGGGGCCTTTTCTGCCTTGGCCTTCTTTTCCTTCTTCGGGCCCGGGGCCTCTGCTAGCTCTTTCTTTGCCTTTTCCTTTATTACCGGGGCCGCCTTTTTCTCCTCTTTAATCCTGGCCATTTCCTTGATCTTTTCATCTTTGGCGATGATCGCCCTGATCCTGGATGCAGTCTCCTTGATCTTGGCCTTGATCTTGCGGACCACGGTGTCCTTATCGATCCGACTATCGCTTGTGCCATTGCCCTTCAGGACACCAAGGCGCTGGTTCAGCTTGAGCTCCCAGTGCGCCTTCTGATCTTCCCTAACTTTTATCAACTTGGACGCCATTGCTACTCCTTTCACCTGGTATCGTGTGCCGCCCCGGCTTAAAAGCATACCCCCGCCAAGGTTGGCAAGGGTTTCCTGTGTAGCATAGATTGAAAGCCATTTCTAGAGAAAGAAGGTTGTGACGGTTGATAAAGTGATTGGAAAACTGCTTTTCCTTGGACTGCACCTGTTCACCATTTTGTCTGTGTCCCGCACTGCGGGCATAAGCGCATCCATGGCATCAACCCTGTTTTGTTTTTTGGGGCTTGGATCTCCTTGACTCGATTCCGCGATACATGGCAGGGATCAATGCAAAAAGGCCAAGTAATGCAAGGGAGACGAGAACCCTCGTGCTCGCAACCTGGCTAATGCTCTCGATGGATGCTAAACTTGCCCCGGCATTGGCATAGACAAAGCTCCCGGGCAGGATGCCTATCATGGTTCCTATGAGGTATGTCTTTATTGACAGACCCGTAACCCCGCAGGCGAGATTCACAAGGAAGAAGGGAAAGAGCGGTACGAGTCTTAAGAATAATAGATAGGATAGTCCGTTCTCATTGAGTCCTTTATCGAGTGAAAGCATTCTTTGACCGAATCGCTTCAAAACCCAGCCCCTTAACAATGTGCGTGACAGAAGAAAGGCCAGCAAAGCACCTGCGGTTGCTCCGATATTGACCCAGATAGTCCCCATGAGGGCACCGAATATGGCGCCTCCCGCCAGGGTCAGTATAGCGGCCCCAGGAAGGGATAGGGCGGTCTGGGCGGTATATATGAGGATGAACCCTATGATGAAGGGCGTTCTGTGGGTCTGATAGGTAAGCATCAGGGCCTGTCTGTTTTCCTTGAGGCTTTTGAGGGTCAGAAAACGCTGGAGATCAAATGAGTAAAAGATCGCAATGGCCCCTATTAAAATAAGGAATATCAGAATCTTTTTCTTCATGTCCATTACCATAAGCTCGCGAGGGCTTCTAAACAAGCCTAAGCTTTTTTATCTTCGACTCCATGCCTCGGGAAGAATATCAGAACTCTCCTTGAATTCATTATTTCCGGACTTAGTATATTCAATGACCATGACGCATCACTTGTTGGATCGTTGGTCACCGAATAATGCAAAGGGGGAATACGCATGAAGGCGCTGGTTTTATTCTATTCCATGTACGGACATATCTACCAGATGGCGCAGGCCGCTGTGAAAGGCGTACATGAAGTCGGTGGGGCTGTAGTGGACTTGAAACAGGTCCCGGAGACCCTGAGCGATGAGGTGCTTGGAAAGATGGGTGCCCTGGAGGCCCGCAAGGCATTCGCCCATATCCCGGTCTGCACGGTCGGCGAGCTCGCCTCCTATGATGCCATCATTTTCGGAGCCCCGACGAGATACGGCAATATGTGCGGCCAGATGAGGCAGTTCCTCGATGCAACAGGCCAGCTCTGGTCAAAGAACGCACTGGTGGGAAAGGTGGGAAGCGTATTCACGAGCTCGGCCACCCAGCATGGCGGCCAGGAATCGACTATCCTGAGTTTTCACACAACCCTGCTCCACCTCGGGATGATTATCGTGGGCCTGCCATATAGCTTTGATCTGCAAATGGATATCCATGAGATCACCGGATGCTCACCCTATGGCGCATCCACCATTGCAGGTGGTGACGGCAGCAGGATGCCGAGCACCCATGAGCTTTCCGGGGCCCGCTACCAGGGCAAACACGTGGCAACTATTGCTGCAAAGCTCTTCGGATAATAATACCAACACCCATACCGCCCCCTTTTTCACAAGGGGGCGCTCACTCTCCTGGTGCATACAAACAACCATTGTACTGAATCGATAGAGAAGGGTACGGAACCTGCCCTCTCTTTATAGGGAGATACTGGCAGAGACTATCGAAAAAGTTCATTTTTTTTAACAACTCCATATTACCTCAAGAGATATTCAATTGTGATTGAGTTATTCGAAGATGAGATAGCGGCCAACAATATGGACGGTCTTCAGGCAACATAATGTTCATATCAGGGATGCTAATTTTAAGACAATCTCTGGCTGACAATTGCTGGCTTGACTCTTGACTATAGTTGGTCACAATTTATTTTATTAGAACACAGATTCTTGTTCTCAATAATAGCAATGTGCGAGTGCGAGAACAAAGAGAGGACAATCGACTATGAAGTACCACACAATCATTGTAGGAGCAGGTTCTGCTGGTTGTGTGCTCACAGCGCGCTTAAGCGAAAATCCCAACCATTCCGTTTTACTTCTGGAAGCGGGTCCGGATTATCCCCACCCGGTCAACCTACCACCCGAAATTCGAAATGGTCTTAAACCGGCCTTTACGCACGATTGGGGGTATTCCAGCGAACCTGGCTCGCTTGGTCGGTCCTTTCCTCTCCCGCGTGGGAAGCTTGTCGGAGGCTGTTCCGCTACCAATGCGGCTATTGCCCTGCGTGGGGCACCAAGCGATTATGATGAATGGTCAGCCCGCGGTAATCCGGGATGGTCTTTTCCCGAGGTACTCCCTTTCTTTTGTCGCATTGAGAACGATGCAGACTTTGATGACCATTGGCACGGTCGAAATGGCCCTCTTCCAATCCATCGCGATGCCCTCGAGACCCTTCTCCCCGAACACAACTCTTTTTTACAGGCCTGCTCCATCCTTGGCTATCCTCGCATCAGAGATCACAATGCACCAGGTGCTATCGGCGCAGGCGTAATACCAAGAAACGTGGCGGCAGGTATTAGGCAGAGCGCAGCGCTCACATATCTTAACCCAGCACGTGACCGAACAAATTGTACTATCCGGAGTAAGGTCCTTATTGATCGTGTGATCTTCGACGGTCAACGTGCCATTGGTGTCAGTCTGAATGGTTCCACTGAAATTATTCAGGCTGATCGGGTCATTCTAGCAGCTGGTGCGTTTGGTAGCCCGGCTATCCTGATGCGTTCCGGAATTGGCCCGGCAGATCATCTCAGGTCTTTAGATATCAAGGTAGTACGGAACATACTAGGTGTGGGACAAAATCTATGTGATCACGTTCTGCTGGAACTGCAATTCACCGCACTCACAGGGTCGAAAGATGTTCCGGGTTATCAGGCCATGCTTACGCTGAAGAGTCCAAACTTTAGTGTAGGTCCTGACCTACAAATTTTTCCGTGGACTATCTATCAGGCTGAACACGGAGAAAGTCCCATCTTTGAAATTTTAGTAGCCCTGGTAAAGCCTCTCTCACATGGGTCTTTACGCCTCCGTTCCGGTGATCCTCTTGCCGCTCCTCTCATTGACATGGGCTACTTCACTGATCCTGGAGATATGCCGCGAGTCATCCATGCCATGCGCATAGCTCGGAGATTGTCTAAGACCCCACCATTGTCCGACATAGCACTCCGAGAGATATTCCCAGGGCCACATGCTACAGATGCTGATGTCGATTTGGAAGCTGCAGCGTGGACCAAGGCCGGCACATATCACCATCCGGTAGGGACCTGCCGAATGGGACCCGCCACCGATACAAGTGCCGTGGTGGATGCAAAGGGGAACGTG
>JBEKLI010000029.1:0-9809 GCA_050010275.1 Desulfomonilia bacterium
CGTGTCATCTTCATTGAATACGATCAACGGGGGACCGATAGTAAACTCCTTGCCCCCGTCACGCACCCCGCACATCAGACAGATCTCGGATGTACTTTTCAGTGATGTGTAGACACTTCTCATGTGTTTTGGCTCGATCCGTATGGTGCGCATAGCACTGATAAGGTCGGGTATCCGCCATGTCGGATATACAATATAAAATCTTCCGAGGGGTCGCAAGAGCCCATATGATTTCTTGAGCAATGCATCAAGATCCAGCGATATCTCGTGCCTTGCTATGGCCTTTGATCTGTCAGGGTTAATCCTTCCGGTATCAATGGGCCTGTAAGGGGGGTTCGTTACCACTACATCAACACTTGGTCCGGAATATTCTTTGATATCGCAGCAGACGATCCTGACTTTATCCGACAGGTTGGACCGCTCAACGGATCGCATGGACATCTCCGCCAGGGTATCCTGTACCTCCACGCCGGTTACATGAAGTCCCTTCACTGCAGCCAGAAGTATGGAGACAACCCCTGATCCTGATCCGATCTCGAGTGCCTCCGTCCCCGGGGCCTCTTCTACGAAGGCACCAAGCAGGTAGGCATCGAGGGAATACCGGTATCCCTTCTTTTTCTGCAGGATGGATAGGTTGCACCCTGAAAGGGTGTCGAGTGTCTCATCATTTCTCGGTCTGTAATTTTTCTTCATCCATCCATTACACTGCCGGATATCTCTTCAAGGATTTTGTACCTGACACAGGTGTCTATTCAGGTATAAGATCCTCAAATAGGCTTGGAGCCATGGCCATGACGTCATTGAACATAAGATATGCCAGGCGTCTGATCTCCCATTCAGCGGATTTTTCCAGGCGAAGCTCAAAGAAATGCCGTAAAGAACGGGCATTGACATAGACATAAGCAGCCGTGGACCACCCAACGGGCATGAGCCTTCTCAGCTCCTGGTTGCGCACCCCGAGCGACTGAAGCTCTTCATAGACCTCCATGGCATGCCTGTGCTCACGGTCATAGGCCTCATAGACTTTCCTTACCGGGTCTTCGGATTCGATGTACTCCATTGCCGGGTAGATAAACAAATTCTTATTGGCCTTCACATACCTCGTGGAACGGAAGGTCCACCCGATTCCGATGCGGTGTCGGGTCCATTGGCCGGCCAGAGACTTGGATACACCGGTCACATAGTAGACGAACTGCACGGCCTCAAGGCAGGTATGGTGGCCCCATGAGATAAGCTTTTTATTAAGCCTCAGGTCGTCCTCGTGGGTGCCTTCGGACTCATGGCTTTGCCTGGCTGTATAGGCAGGCAGCGTCTCGATCGTGACACCCTGGGATGCCATTTCTTCGATCGGCGTTGTTACACCGATGAGCTTTATCTTGGGCTCTTCATTTCTAAAGAGACCCTGCCTGAGATGTCTCCACCTTTCAATGTGTTCCAGCTCCTGATTAAAATACTTCAAAATGGTCTCTCCTCCTCGCCATTTGTTGAAACCCTGTCACCCTGCCACACACCCCTGTAAGGTACTGCATTACCCTCAATGGGGAAAAAGGCAATGCACAGGATACGGAACCCCATCTGAATCTCCACCTCCATGAGCCCTTGATGCTTCATACCCACCGTGAGCTTACCCTGATAGTTGGGAGAGATAAAAGCCGTTTCCAGAGGGATGCCTGAACGGATCAGCGTCGTTCGCGGCCTGATATAAGCAAAAAGATCACCCGGCATATTAATCTGTTCAACGGTCTGGAACAGCAGGTATTCACCGGGCTTGACAACGAACACCCCATCGGGAGAATCGACGATGTCCATGAGTTTCTCTATCTGAGGGGTGACCCTGCTGTCCCGCATGAGACGAGCAGCACCTATGGGCCTGTATATGGCTCCCAGCCTTAGGTCCACGGTAGTACCCTCAATGCCGTCAATCTGGTCAGAGTCGAGATGCTCGACAAGGGGTTTCTTTACACCTTTACCCGAAATATGATCTTCCACCCCAACACCGCCGCGGACCATCTCGATGATCCTGTCAGCCCCCAATACCATCTACAACCTCCTCTTCGATGTGTCTGAACTCATGAATTGTAAGGCATTCTCCATTGTCTCATCATGGATAATGATCTGTTCAACCGTCGTGCGGCTTAAGGCAAGCACATCCTTCCAGTACTGGTCGCGTTCAGGGATGGGTGAGTCATAGGGATGCTCGTAGACTACCCTGGCGATGCCCGACATCACGATAAGCTTTGAGCAGGTGATACACGGCTCGAGCGTGCAATATATGGTTGATCCCTCGAGGCTGACCCCTTTTTTTGCTGCCAGCGATATAGCATTGGCCTCTGCATGGGCAGACCTGCACATATCATACTTCATGGCCTCGGGCCACTTGAGCGACCTCCGGAAACAAACCCCATCATCCATGCAGTGTTTTTGGCCTGGAAGAGAGCCGTTGTAGCCTGTTGTAATGACCTGCTTATCATTTACCACCACTGCACCAGTGGGCCTGGACAGACACGTTGAACGTGATGCGGCAAGCTTGGCCAGCATCATGAAATATTCATCCCACGAAGGTCTCTTCTGATTCATACAGACAGCCTCAAAACTTCTGATTATAAACCAACAGGTGGGCTCCATATAATACGAAGTCCTTGAACCTGTAAAGAATCAACAGGTACATTCTTATTAATAACTCACCATACCATAGACAAAGTCCTGACCATGCTATAAATATAACCATGAATAGGCTTTTTTGCCATGATGAACAAGGAATTTCGGATCATCAGAAGGTGAGTGAATGCTTGATGTAATCATCATCGGTGCAGGGTATGGCGGTATGAGCGTTGCAGCACTCCTTGCACGGTCAGGGCTCAAGATCATTGTTATTGAACAGTCAGCACTTATTGGTGGAAGGGCCAGCTATTTCACCGATGAGGACGGATACCGATGGGAATACGGAGCCCACTCCCATCGACTGGCTGAAAAGGGCATTGCCAACCAACTATTTCTGCGTCTCGGTGATGAGATTACCTTCATCCCAAGGGCAAACGATTCAAAACTCATTTATAAAAACCAGCTCTGGGACAGGCCTGAGGGACCAATCGGCTATCTGAAGACACCCATGCTCTCTCTGATCGGGAGATTAAACCTGTTACGGCTCTTAGTAAAAATAAAACGGTCTGATCCCGGGCAGTGGTTTGACAGGACACTGGCCGATTTCTATCACACATATTTCACAAACAGAGAGTTGGAAGAAATCCTGCCGCTGCTCGGTATGTCAGTTATGTGCCCGGACCCGGCCAAGGTCAGTGCCGGAGAGGTGATCGACTTTGTCAAACGGATGCTAACAACTGGTGTCAGCGTCGGGGAGCCGGTAGGCGGATCTTCCCAGATATTCAAAAAGCTTCAGTTCCATGTGGAATCAGGTGGTAAAATTCATACTGAAGAAAAGGCGGCTGCGCTCATTATCGAACAAGGGGTAATCAAGGGTATCAAAACCAACAAGGAAGTCTATGAAACACAGCGGGTAATCTTCGCCGCGCGTCTACCCCTACTCTTTGATCTTGCAGATAAGAACCTCTTTCCCAAAGAATTCGTGACATACTGTGATTCTATAGAGAACAGCTCCTGTCTGAGCTTTGACTTCATCACCAGCTATCCCCTCACCGACATCAAAGGCGGTATCCTGGGCATTGATATCCCCATCTGGGCCCGTTTCCAGACAAACTCGGATCCAAGCTTTACCCCGCAGGGAAAGTATCTTTCCACCTGGGGAATCATGCTGCCCTGGGGATTCGATGGAGACCCTGATGTAGTAAAGGCTGCAGAGAAGAGGCTTAAGATCACTATCGCCCGTCTCTTCCCCCACCTGCTTCCCAACCTGATCAAAGAACGCAGGCTCATTATACGGATAATGAATGGTAACGTCCTGGCTCCCCGACATGCCAAGCCGCACAGACCCCATGTAGTGTGCGACTCCATAAAGGGGCTCTATTTTGTGGGTGATACTGTTCAGGGTGACGGCTGCTCGGGTGATATAAGCTTTTCTTCTGCCATGAAAGCCTCTGACATGATCCTTGCTGAAATGGGCCGGCATGCTTGACCCCCACCTTAACCAAATGCATCTCATGAAAGGACTATCCCCATGGGCCAGATAGCGGCTTTCTTCGACATGGACCACACAATCACCTGGAAGAATTCAGGCCTGTCATCAGTGCAGTACGCCCGCAAGCATGAGATGGTCCCCTTGGGCTTTCTTCTGCTGGGAATACTCAAGATCGGCCTCTATCGTCTTTCTCTGCTCAACATCGAGGAATGGTATGAGCGAAACATGAGGCTCCTTTCCGGATTGAGCCTTGCGGATATGGATCGATTTTCACAAGGTTGGTTCGAGGCCGCGATCAGGAAGTCTATATACAGAGAGGCGGTAGAACTTGTACGCCAGCATCAGATTAAAGGGCACCGTCTTGTTATCATCTCTAACTCCCCTCCCTTTTTTGTGAAGCCCCTGGCCGATGCACTTGACATCAATGAAATCATCACATCAAAGGTTGAAATGAAAGATGGCATTCTCACAGGCAAGCTCATCAAGCCCCTGTGTTATGGAAAGGGGAAAAAGGAATATGCCTTCAATTGGGCCAATGAAGAGAATATAGACCTTTCACAAAGCTATTTCTACACGGATTCATTCTATGACATTGATCTCCTGTATGAAGTAGGTTTTCCGGTAGCGACAAATCCAGATAGAAAACTCAGACAGGCAGCCTTGAAGAATAACTGGAAAGTCTTGGTTTTTAAAAGAGAAACAGCGTTTTTAAAACATCGATGAGTATGAGTTTGAAAGGAAATTCGGACCGAGGCATATCGCCTGCGGCCCGATATTTCATTAACAAAACAATTACAGGATATTAGAAATCATGAACACGGTGAGCATGGACTTCGATGGCAGTATTTCTCGGTGTGCACAGAATGTCTTTTGCACTACTCCATCAAACCTGGACTTGGTGAAGTATAATCCCTTGAAACTGTATATCATGTTCCCAAACTTATAGAGCAATCGGATAACCATCTTCAGGAGCTTTGACTCGCAGGGCTCATCCTGATCATCCACAACCGCCGGGCAAAGGCCGAGGTGCAAATACTTCACACCCTCTTTCTTGAAGACTTCCATGGCATGGCACATGAGGGGATAGAAGATCCCCTGCTTGAACTTGTTGCTGAACCGGGAGATGTTGGGCACATAGCTGACTACCTTGCCGTCCTTATAGAGCGGATCGAAGCAGATAAAGCCTACGAGCTCTCCATCATGGTACGCACAGAACTTTCTTGTACCTTCCTGGTATTCTTGGTCCATGGGACGGATGAGAAAAACGACCTCGCGGTTTCTGACCTTGCGGGTCTTGAGCCATTCCTTGGTGAGCTGGTGGCACCCATCTTCTGAACAGTTCTCTTCTATCGTCACGCCCTCTTTCTTGGCATGATTTACCGATGTCCTCATGACCTGCTTCTTCTTGCCCTTGAGATCCCATTTCTCAAGATCAACGACTGATTCGATACCAAACTGAGTCGCGTAATATCCGAACTTTTCATGAAGAAATTCTCCCATGCCCTGAGAGATCTGGATAAAGGCCGTGTTTGTCCGATCCTTGAGAAACTCCCGGATGAGGAGTTCCCTATCTTTCACATCACAGACAGGGTCAGCAAGGACGAATCGCGTACCCCATTTCTTCCTGAAGGTGATGAACCCGACCCCTGGCATATCGAAAAAATGCATTTCTGGTTGCAGCATTGAAAAGGACAGGCAGTGATCACCGTATTTTCTGAGATAGGAGATCCTCTCATCAAATGTGAAGACATCAATCCCTGCACGGGTGCCGGGTCTGTAATCATCTATGGAGATAACCTTGGCTGGGAAAAATTCCCTTGGACTATCTACGAGTGATTTTACCTGCGCCACGGTATTCATATATTCATCTCTCCTTTTTTTATCCGTTCATGTCCTAGCGATTTTTCCCGAAACGCTCATGGCTCGTTACCCAATCCAGTGACGAGAGCGCACCAGCCAGCGAGATCTCTCCAGCCATCACTACGGCAGCTGCGATCTCGGCAAGCTTAAGAACCTTGCCCTGTCCGTAACAACCGAGAATCTCCAGACATTCTTTTTGTGTAGGAAGGCCGGTACCGCCGCCGTGGGTTGCCACGATGAGGGAAGGAAGCGTTATGGAGGCATAGAGGTCCCCTTCCGGTGTAATCTCTGTATAGATAAGCGTGGTAGTGGATTCGGCCACATTGGCCACATCCTGTCCTGTGGCAATGAACAATGCCGTCAGCGCGTTTGCCGCATGGAGTGCATTGCTCGATGAACCTGCCATGAAGGAGCCTAGGCTGGCTACCCTGCAGAGATGATCAAGCGTCTCGGGATCCACCCGCATATGCTGGATCATGACCTCTCGCGGAATAACGATCTCCGCCGTGACTCTCTTCCCCCGTGTATTCATGGTATTGATCAAGGATGCCTTCTTATCGGTGGCGAAGTTCGATTCCATATAGAAGTGGCGGACCGTATTTACCTGGGAGAGGATCCAGCTGCAGGCGGTGAAGGTGGCCATGCTCACCATGTTCTGCCCTGCTGCATCGCCTGTGAAATAATTGAATCGCAGGTAGACGAACTTGCTCGCCTGGTACCTTTCTATATTGAGAAGCTTTGCAACCTTGGAGCAAGACTCAGCCTGCCCCTTGATTTCATCCATATGCTCATCGAGCCATGTCACGAAGTCCCTGGCCTCTCTGGCTGATTCGAATGCGAATGCAGGGGCCCTTTGCATGCGGTCTTCAACAACGGTGACAGTAACACCGCCGCACATATTGATGATTTTCATGCCCCGATTATAGGATGCAACCAGTGTCCCTTCACTGGCGCACAAGGGGATGAGGAACTCGCCTTTGGCATGTTCGCCATTGACCTTCAACGGTCCGGCAAATCCGAGGGGGATTTGTGCCACACCTGTGAAGTTTTCGATATTCCCTTTTGTTACGGCAGGATCAAAGGAATGCTGCTTTACATGATGAAGGTGAACGCCGGTATACTCTTCCACGAAATCCTGGCGCTGACGGACGATATCCATGTCGTAATTGTTCTGCTTGTCGCATGGTATCTTTTTCTGTGTTGACCTGGTCTCAATAACCGAGTCTGTGGCTTCCAGAGCCAGTATGCCGTAAGGATCGGTATTGCAGGATATGGTGATCTGATGTTCGACATTTTTTGCAAGGGCGATTGCCCGTGCATGAAACTCTACATCCATGCCCATGGGGAAAGGAAGAGCCTGGTCCTGGTTTATCTCGCTGGCCTTGAGTCTTGTTCCGTTATTCCTCATGGTCACATCATCAAGGGAGATTTCAAGTCCATTGATGATGAGGCCGGAAACGCCTGTAATGATAGCGTCTTTCATGGGATTTTTGATGTTGAATGATACACCGTCTTCGACATTCTTCAGGCTTCCAATAGAATAGATCTTTTTCATGATGAGCGGAGATATCGTTACATGACTCTTGGGTTCCGATGCCCTCGTGATGGATACAAGCCTTGGTTCTGTCGTTGTATTTCTCATTGTTCTCATCCTTTCATTGAAGCTGGAATATATTCCAATTTTCCGATTGCCGGTTATTCCATAGATAGATCTTGACCATGCGTATTGATACTCACGAAACGTGCCAAGATCGGGCAAATAAATTACGAAACTACCCCTAGCCTAATATCAGGGATTGTCTAGTATAAATTTTATCATATTTAGTAATTCCAATTAGTTATGAAATATTAAACTGGTGGATAATATTTTGTTATGTGAATTATTTTTCCACTATTCGAAGAAAAGCTTTTCCTGGCAAAATTAAAAAATGCCGCCGAACTTGTACGGTATGCAATCCATTGGGTAGAGAATAACTAGATATTTTACAATCTTTAAAAACGTGCCCTGAAATAGCGACAATCACGTGGTTGATGGTTTTTGTAATGTCTCCTGCTACATCACCTACAAGCTTCACCTACATGATTTTCGTTTCATGTTTGATTGAAAATAACACAAGATTATTTGTAAATTATAATTAATTTTTTTAAAGATTTGATTTTGTATCTTGTAAGACTATGTTACTATATTATCTTAATCCGAAAATAGGAGGTGACCCATGGCTAACGGGTATGCCGGAAAATTTTTACATGTCAATTTAACAGATTCCATCTGTTCCGACATCATCATTGATGATGCCACATTGAAAAAATATATTGGCGGGAGTTGTCTTGCTGCAAAGATCTATCTCGACAAGTACGCAATCGACCTCGATCCGCTGGCTCCGGAAAACCCCTTCATGATCATGACCGGTCCTATGGTAGGCAGCGGCTTTCCCGGCACATCGAGGTTCAGCATCTCTGCAAAATCTCCCCAGACCGGCATCTGGGGCGAATCCGCCTGTGGCGGCACCTTCAGTCCGGACCTGAAACGTGCGGGATACGATGGCATCGTGATCGATGGCAAGGCCAAATCTCCCGTTTACCTCGCCATTACAGATGACAGTGTTCAGATCCTGGATGCCTCCCATCTGTGGGGCAAGGATATTTATGAGGCAACCGATCTCCTGAAAGAAAAAGACAAGTCCTTCAAAGTATTGGCCATCGGGCAGGCAGGTGAAAACCTTGTGAAGATAGCGGCTGTCGGTAATGACAAGGGCCACTTCAGCGGCAGGACGGGTCTCGGGGCTGTCATGGGATCAAAAAATCTGAAGGCAATCATCGTGAAAGGTTCAAAGAAGTTGTCCAAGGCAGATGATGAGAAATTTAAACTGTTCCAGAAGGAAGCCATGCAGGAAGTAAAAGACTCTGCCCTTGCCGACGGCATCCACCAGATGGGGTCCGACGCCAACATGGACCTTGGCATGATCAGTGGTGATGTGCCGGTCAAAAACTGGACCGTGGGCGAGGACTTCATGCTCTCATCCAGCCTGAGCGGACCGACCATGAAGGAGAAATATCTCACCAAGGCCCATGCATGCTCGAACTGCCCGGTTGCCTGCAAGAGAGTGGTCAAGGTTGATGACGGTCCTTTCAAGACAGAGGAAGGGCCGGGGCCCGAATACGAGACCTGCGGCACCTTCGGGACAATGATGATGAATCCCGATCTGGCTGCTGTGATCAAAGCCAATGAACTCTGCAACAAATACGGCATGGACACCATCAGCTGCGGATCGGCCATTGCCCTGGCCATGGAGCTCTATGAGAAGGGCATCCTCACAAAAAACGACTTAGACGGGCTCGATCTCACCTGGGGAAACATGGATGCCGTGATGCCGCTGATCAAAAAGATCGCCTATCGTGAAGGTTTTGGCAATGTGCTGGCTGAGGGAAGCTTGAAGGCCGCCCAGAAGATAGGAAAAGGGGCAGAAGAGCTTGTTGTCCAGGTCAAAGGCCTTGAGGCCCCTATGCACGACCCGAGGGGATTTCACGGTATGGGGCTTGCCTATATGATGTCCAATCGGGGCGCCTGCCACCTCCAACACGCAGTGCTCGCCACAGAGCAGGGCATGGCATCATGGCCACAGCTCTTCGACATGAAAGACGACTACGTGGGCACCACCAGTATCGGCAAGGCAGCACTTGTATACAATTCCGAGAACTACGGCATCCTGGGGAATTCGCTCGCCATCTGCCACTATCTCATCGACATATTAAAACCCGAGACCATCCTGGGTGCCTTCAATGCGATAACCGGCTGGAATCTGAGCTCCCAAGACCTTCTCAAAGCCGGCATGCGGGACTGGACCCTGAAACGTGG
>JBEKLI010000030.1:0-10701 GCA_050010275.1 Desulfomonilia bacterium
TCCCTTGAGCGGCTATGGGTACATTGCACAATAATGCCCACTTGGAAGTCAGAACTCCCCCGCATAAGCATCTTCATTATATTACCACCTGATGAAGAAAAATGGGACATCTTTTTTGTTTAAGGCGCACCCTTATCCAGCCTGACCATAGGAGAATCATCGGGGTTCGCTGTTCTCACCCCACTACTGAGTCTAGAACTTCTTCACTGCATCGTTTATCAGCGTGCGTGCCTCGTCGGAATACCAGCAATCGATGAACGCCTTATGCTTTTCTTCCTGGAAAGTACGTACCCGTGCCGCAATCTCTTCCGTCCGATTCTGCTTTATCCCGGCAAATGCCTTTTGAGGCCAGCTGCCTATTGATTTTACTTTCTCCACTGCACGGTCGAGTACCTCACCTGCCGGAATCACCTCATCAACCAGACCCATCTTAAGGGACTCAAGGGGCTCATAGAACCTTCCGGTCTCCATAATCTCCTGTGCAACACGGGTTCCCGCAATATCCCTCAGAATACAATCGGCAAGGTATGGGACAGGGACCCCCAATTTGATCTCGTTGAGACCCACGAACTTTTTGTCATCTCCGATGAACCGGTAATCGCAACACAGCACCATGATGCACCCCCCCGCTACGGCGTGCCCCGTAATCGCTGCCGCCGTCGGCTTCGGCAGAGTATACAGCCTGAGGCATAAGCGGTTGAACGCCCTGAAAAATGTCTCAAAGTCTTTCCTGGGGAAATCGAACATGTGTTGAATGTCGAATCCGATGGAAAAGAATTTATCACTGCCGCTCCCAAGGACAAGCCCGCACACGGTAGGGTCCTGCTCCACCTTGTCCAGGTTTTCATCCAGCTCATTGACAAGTTCCAGGTCCAAGGCATTCGTGATGCCTGAGCTCAACTTCACAATGGCTACTGCATCCTGATATGATACCGAGATCATTTTCATGATACACCCCCATAGAGTTTCAGAAGGATCTTACTTCACTGCATCCAATACCTAAAGACCTATTATATCACAATTGCGGCATGGGCTTGTTTCTATCGGCAGAATTCTTTAGGATTTTCCTTGCTTTGATAGGTCAGAGTTGCTAGCATACTGTGTTGCCCGTGAATTGCATGCATAGGTGCATTCGGGCATACTTTCTGCAAAGGATGTAGTGGTACCATGTCATCGATTGAAGCAACCCATGCAATTTTCTCCCCCGGGGCACGGCGAAGAATAAAGGATGTTCCACTGAACATATGCCTCTTCACCTATCGCGGGAAACCCACCAGCGGCGGCCAGGGGGTTTATATCAAGAGGCTGAGCCGGGCGCTCAAAGACCTCGGCCACAATGTGGAGGTGGTCTCGGGTCCGCCCTATCCGACCATTGATGAGGACATCCCTCTCCATAGGCTGCCAAGCCTCGACCTCTACAATCCGGATGATCTCTTCCGCATCCCGAGTCTGAAGGAGCTCAGATCACCCATTAATATACTCGAATGGCTCGGTGTCTCCAGCGGCGGTTTCCCTGAGCCGTTCACGAACAGTATACGCTATTTCAACTTCATGCGGGATAACGTGAAGCGCTATGACGTGGTGCACGACAACCAGTGCCTGGCATACGGTATCCTCGGCATCAAGGCCTTGGGTATACCGACCGTCGCCACGATCCATCACCCTATCACCGTGGACCGCGACGTCGAGATAGCATCCGAAAAGGCCCTCTGGCGCAAGCTCAAGGTACGCAGGTGGTACTCATTCCTCGGCATGCAGGGCCGTGTCTCCCGGAGGCTTTCCCATATCATCACGGTATCCGAGGCATCGAAGTCCGACATCAGTGCCGCCTTCTCCATACCCAAGGACCGGTTCCGTGTGGTGGCAAACGGGATCAATACAGACATATTCCACCCCTTACCCGGGGTAAAGAGACTTGATGACCACATCATGGTCACCAACAGCGCCGACACACCCCTGAAAGGTTTACGCTTCCTCATCGAGGCCGTTGCCTCCATCCGTAAGAAGCGCGATATTCACCTCACGGTCATCGGTACACCGAAAAAGGACGGGGTCATCGCCAAACTGGTGAACAGACTCCATGCACACGATTACATCACCTTCACGGGACGCATCGACGACTCCGAGTTCGCACACTATTACGCCAAGACCACGATAGCAGTAGTTCCTTCCATCTACGAGGGCTTCGGCCTGCCGGCGGGCGAGGCTATGGCCTGCAAGGTGCCTGTCATAAGCACCTCGGGAGGCGCACTGCCTGAAGTAGTGGGTGATGGAGGAATACTTGTTAAACCGGGTGACGCCAAGGCCTTGGAAGATGCAATCACCGGCCTTCTGGACAATCCTGCCAAACGGGCACGGCTTGCCGAGGCCGGATACGATAGGGTGAGAAAGAACTTTACCTGGCACAATACAGCCAAGCAGGTGGTGGAGGTCTACCGGGAGGCTATCGTTGCTCACCGTTGACTTTTCAAAACTCGACCTTGAGCCCGGCTCAAAGGTGCTCGATGCAGGATGCGGAGGCGGACGCCACATGAGCGAGGCCTTCCGCGCCAAGGCTGTCAGTGTGGTGGGAATCGACCTGAACAAGGACGATGCGCTTAAGGCCCACAATACCACCAAGATCATGCGACATGAGGGTGAAGACGGCGGGGGCTCTGCGCTTGTCATGGTGAGCGACGTCACGAAACTGCCGTTTGCAGACGAGTCGTTCGACATCGTGATCTGCTCGGAGGTGCTCGAACACATCCCTGACCATGGGAAGGCAATTCAAGAGATCATCCGTGTGCTCAAGCCCGGAAAATCGTTAGTGGTGAGCGTGCCGAGATACCTGCCCGAGCGTATCTGCTGGGCACTTTCCCAAGACTACCACAACGAAAAGGGCGGGCATATAAGGATCTATCGTAAGAAAGAGCTCATAGAGTTGCTGGAGGGCGCGGGGACTACATGCATCGACATGGGCTGGGCCCATGCCCTGCACAGCCCATACTGGTGGATCAAGTGCATGGTCGGTCATAAGAATGACGATGCGTTGCCCGTGAAGCTCTACCATAAGTTCCTGGTATGGGATATCATGAAGAAGCCCCTCCTGACACGGGCATTGGACAGGGCGCTGAACCCCCTTATTGCCAAGAGCATTGTACTTTATCTGAAGAAAGGTGATTCCTATGGAACGTGATGCTTCCCCTTCCCACTTCATGCTGACCCTTCCCATCGATATCGTAGCCCTGGCCGATGCGATCGCCTCAGAGCAGAGGCCTACAGGCGAGATACCCTGGCACGCCAGCGGGAAGACCGATCCGTGGGATCATGTGGAGGCGGCCATCGGGCTCACCATCGGCGGCTACTACGAAGAGGCCCGCAAGGCATTTGAATGGCTTGCATCCATACAGCTTGAAGATGGCAGCTGGCACTCCTCCTATAGAGACGGAATACCCGAAGACCTCACAAAAGAATCCAATATGTCGTCATACATAGCAGTGGGTGTGTTTCACCACTATCTCATCACTCAGGACAGGCCGTTTCTCGAGTTCATCTGGCCCACCATCTGTGCCGGGATAGATTATGCCGTGGACCTCCAGGCGCCTAGCGGCGAGATCTACTGGGCCAGAAACTATCAGGGGACCAAAGACCCGACGGCACTGCTCACCGGCTGCAGCTCCATCTTCATGAGCCTCAAGTGTGCACTGGTCCTGGCCCTGCTGCTTGGAGAAAGCAAGCCGAGGTGGCAGTCGGCCCTTAAGAGACTGGGGGATGCGCTGCGCTACCGCCCCCACCTTTTCGACCGCACCAAGTCGCGTTTTTCCATGGACTGGTTTTATCCCGTGCTCTGTGGTGCTGTTACGGGGGGCGAGGCAAAGAAGCGCATCGACAAGTTCTGGAACAAGTTCATGGTGGAAGGGCTCGGCACAAGGTGCGTTTCCGACAATCCCTGGGTTACCATTGCCGAGACCTCGGAACTTATCCTGACTCTGGCCGCCATGGGCGACATCGAGAAGGCCGGGGCCATTTTAAGCTGGATAAGAAACAAGAAACACGACGATAACACATTCTGGTGCGGATTCACCTTCCCTGACATGGTCATCTGGCCCGCAGAGAAGCTCACCTGGACAAATGCTGCCGTGATGATGGCGACGGATGCCATCTATCACATCACACCGGCTTCCCAGCTCTTCAACCACTCCTTCTGGGCCGCCGGTGAAGACGCGAAATCCCACATGTATCGGTTCCTCAAGAAGCATCACCCCATCTTCAGCATCAAGAAGGCGTTTTATTCTGACGCCATGGATATGAGGGCCTAACACCTTGCGAAAGGATTACCGGCCATATTACCTCAAGAGGCTCGACCTCAATTTCCGCAAGTGGTACGCCCAACACTTCCTCAGGCCCCAGTTCCGGCACCTGGGTAAGGGCTGCGCCTTCATGAAGCCGTGGCACGTCCAGGTCTTCGGCTGGCCCGTCGACGTAGGCGACTTCGCCACCGTGATTTCCACCTCGGACCGCCGGGTGCGGCTTACCGTATGGGGCAGGGAAAAAGGTGACGGGTTCATCAGCATCGGCAAGTACAGCCTCATCTGCCCGGGCGTCCGCATGAGTGCCGCCACCGGGATCACCATCGGCGACAGCTGCATGATGGCCAGCAATGTCTACATCACCGACTCCGACTGGCACGGCATCTATGACCGCGCAGACTACATCGGCGCCACCGGCCCCATCAACATAGGCGACAATGTCTGGCTGGGCGATAGTTCCATTGTCTGCAAAGGGGTTGCTATCGGAGACAACAGCATCATCGGTGCAGGGTCCGTGGTCACACGGGATATACCTCCCAATGTCATTGCAGCGGGTAACCCGGCAAAGGTAATAAAAAAACTTGACCCGAAAGAGCCCATGAGGACACGGGGCGAATGGTACGCAGACCCTAAGAAGCTCGCCAATGACTTCATCATTATCGACAAGGACCTTCTCCAGGACAACACCCTTTTGCGCTGGCTGAGATCCATGCTATTTCCCGGAAAATACAACTAAAGGACCATACATGAGGGTCGCACTCATCGCCACACCCTATCCATTGGAAGAGGCCCCTTCCCCGCCTTTGGGCCTTACTTATGCGGCAGCGGCCTGCGAGGCAGCAGGCGCAACGGTTCGCATATTCGACTTTATTGTAAGCAAGTATTCCCCTGAAAAGCTTTCAAGGATACTTGACTCATTCAAGCCCGATGTAGTGGGTGCGTCTTCGGTCACCATGAATCACCACCAGGCCGAGCGTATCATCAGGGACGCCAAAAGGCTTCGCCCCGGGATCACCACCATGATGGGCGGACCTCATGTCTCCTTTGAGATCCAGGGTTCGTTCAAGGCCTGCCCCGAGCTTGACCTTATCGTCAAGGGTGAAGGTGAGCAGACCTTGATGGAGCTCATCCCTTTTCTGGATGATAAGAAGGCATGGCGCGGCATCAAGGGCATAGCCTTCAAGGATGGGGATGAAATCATAAGCACCGAGGCCCGGGAGCTGATCCACGACCTCGACAGCCTGCCTTTGCCTGCCAGGCACCTCCTTCCCATATCCCGTTATCAGGCGCTCGGTTACCCTGTGAGCATCATCACCAGCCGGGGCTGTCCCAACAGGTGCATCTTCTGTCTGGGCAGGCGCATGGTGGGGTTCAAGGGCCGCTTCAGAAACCCTTCTCTCGTTGTGGATGAGATCGAACACATACTTCATCTTGGTTTCACCCGGATCAATGTTGCCGATGACCTGTTCACGGCGAACAAGGCCCGGGTCAGGGAGCTCTGCAACGAGATAAAACGCAGGGGCGTCAACTTCGGCTGGAGCGCATTCGCCAGGGTCAACACCGTGGACCTTGAGACACTGAAGATCATGCGGGAGGTTGGTTGCGATTGCATAAGCTTCGGAATAGAATCAGGAAACCCCGAGATGCTCAAACGGATCCGCAAGGGTATCACCTTAGAGCAGGCCCGGAATGCCGTGCAATGTTGCAAAGAGGCCGACATCCTCCCCCATGCCTCCTTCATGGTAGGGCTCCCCGGCGAGACAAAGGAGACCCTGCAGCAGACACAGCGTTTTGCTCTCGAGTTGGATATCGCCTATGGCTACCACTTCTTCTCACCCTTCCCGGGCACCACGGTGCGAGAAGAGCTTGAAAACTACGATATCGAGATACTCACCGACGACTGGAGCCTGTACGATGCCAACTCTCCCATAGTGAAGACTTCACAATTGAGCCCTGAAGAGATGACGGCCTTTGTTGCGGAATACGACCGGACCAACGACGAGATCTGGTCAGAGATGGTACAACACCATAAGGACGGCACCTGTACCGACCACGAGTATCTCCTTATTGAGGGCAACCGTAAGCTGAACCTCGTCTACCAAATCCTCTCCGAAGACCTTATCGAGGAAAGCCCTTGCAGGAACGCAGTCGGCTCGAACCCCATAGAGCTCCTGGCGGATACCGTTGCAAAGAAGACCGGTACGGACAGGTCTTTTACCTCCAGGGTGCTCAAAGACTTTTTTGCCGCCGGATACATCAAGACTGACCTGATGAACGGATCATACCGCTATTACTGGACCCACAACAAGGATGTGGACACCCTACCAATCACGTTTTGAAAAGAGCTCAGGGGGTATATCCGAAGGCCCCCTCTTCTTCAGCACACCAAGGGTCTTGACCATGGATAATTTTTCATACAGACCGGATGCGGCGGCGAGTTTATAGATGTAGTGTGGCGCCTGGCCGCCTTTTGCCGGGTCCGGGAAGATATCGTGGATAGCAAGGATGCCGCCGGGCAATAGGTGGGAAGACCACGAAATATAGTCGGAAAACGCGGATGGATAGGTATGGGAGCCGTCTATGAAGACCATCGAAAGGGGGGTTGACCACATGCGTACCGCCACGGCGGATGTGGTAACCATGGGCACTACGGTTTCCAGCAGGTCTGAGAGCTCGATGGCCCTGCGGAAGAGACGGAATGTGTCAATCTTTCCTTCCTTTTCATCAAAGAGATCGGGGTCGAAGTACTCCTGCCCTAGTTGCTGCTCTTCAGAGCCCCTGTGGTGGTCAATAGAGAAAAGGATGCCGCCGGTTTTCTTGCATGCAAGACCAAGATAGAGTGTGGATTTCCCGCAATAGCCCCCGATTTCGAGCACGGGCCCGCGCTTGCTTGCATCAAGGGCGAGCTCATGGAGCGCCCTGCCCTCCCTGGCATCCAGGAATCCCTTGATGGTAAGCTTTTCTATGTCGCGAATGTTCATCAGACCTCGCCTTTTACCGCAGTATCTCGCACAGAAGTACGGGACGTACATGTGTCAGTCAAGAAAAAAGAGGATTTTAGGGTAATCTCTCATGAATGGAAGATTTTCCTCTGGAAAATGCCTTAAATTTTTTAAAGTTTTGCGTATAAGAATCCGAATCCATGCTTGTGGATAAGGATTATAGCGTCGAGTTCAGTATCACCGAGGGTGGACTTGTAGCATCCATGAAGATCATCCCGGCATCGCCGGAGGTTTCCGGCCTCAATGTCGAGGAACTGCTCAAGGCCATTCAAGAGGATGGGATCATCTTCGGTGTCGTCTCCGAGGAGGTCGAGAAGCTCGTTCGCCTAAATGTCTTCAACCAATGGGTCATCATCGCAAGAGGTGAGAAACCTGAAGAAGGGAAAGACGGCTCCATCAGATTTCATTTCAATACCGAGCGCACCAAGATACACCTTAAGGAAGACGCATCAGGCAAGGTGAACCTGAGGGACCTGAATCTTATCCAGAATGTAAAGAAGGGCGACATCCTCTGCGAGCTCATCTCCCCCATATCCGGCAAGTCCGGCATGAGCGTTAAAGGAGAGGAACTGCCGAGTAAGCCGGGAAAAGAGGCAAAGCTTCCGTCAGGGAAGAACGTGACAACCTCGGCTGACAGGAATCATATGTATTCCGCCATTGACGGCATGGTCCTCTGGCTGGAAAACGCCGTGAACGTAGAGCCTTGCTATGTGGTGCATGATGTGGATGCATCGGTGGGTAACATCCGTTTCAACGGATCCGTCGTGGTTCAGGGAGAGGTAGGCGACGGTTACGAGATCCATGCCAACGAAGACATCACCATAGCCACCACTGTGGGCAGGGTGGTGCTGGAGGCCGGAGGCAATATTAAGATAGCCGGTGGAATCCTCGGTCAGGAAAAGGCTATCATTACGGCAAATGGGAACATCCACACCAAATTCATCCAGGATGCCCATGTGAAATCGGAAAAAGAGATCGTCGTGAATGATTATATCCGCAACAGCCTGGTCTCGGCAATGGGCCCGGTAGTAATTAAAAATGCCAACGGCTTTATTGCTACAAGCAAGGTCTCCTCGGATTGCTGGATCTATTGCCATACCGCCGGCCAGGAGGATGCAGGTGTTGAAACGGAGCTCAGTATCGGCCATAGCCCGATACTCCATCAGGAGCAGAAACGGATCAAAGAGGATATTGCCGAGAAGATTGAGGACTTGCTCAAGCTCCAGTCATCCCTTTCAAAATTGAGGGTATTGAAAGCCACCAGCGAGCTGAGCAGGCAGCAGGAAATGCTCTATAACAAGATCCTCGATACCATAGAGACACTCAGGCTTACCCTTACCCAGCAGAATGCCAAGATAATGGAGATCGTTGAAAAGATCCACAAGACCTACCAGGGCAACATCTACATCGAGGGGACCGTCCATGAGCGCACCAACATCTACATCGGTATGGCAAGCAAGATAATTACGGGTGCACAGAACGGCGTGCACTTCTACCTCAAGGAAGGCCAAATCACGGAGGCGGAGTTCGCACTGGTCTCCGATGTCAAGAAGGTATTGGAGTCAGGCGAATGAACCTGTTCGACAAAGACAAGCTTTATGAAGCCATATCCATGGGTACCCCCGTGGAAGGGGAATACCTCAAGGGGCTTGATCTGTCGGGTCTGGACCTGGGCGGTGCCAACTTGAGGGGCTCGGACCTGAGCAAGACGAACCTCACGGACACCAACTTCGAGGAATCTCATCTGGAAAGGACGATCCTCGAGGAAACGATCTTTAACAATACGAACCTTTCGGGTACCCACCTTTCTGAAGTGACGCTCAAAGACGTTGACCTGAGCACGTGCAACTTGAACAGGATTACGCTCATGAACAGTCACCTTGTCCGCATCACCATTACTGATAAAGAGCTTAAGAAGGTAAACTTCGAGGGCGCAACCTTCACCCACTCCACACTCAAAAACATCGACCTCACCGGTGCCAGGCTCCAGAAGACAAGGTTCCTCTTCTGCCTCATAGAAAACTGCATTGTTGACGAATGCGACCTTACACAGGCAAACTTCGGGCTTTCCTATATCGTGCACACCTCACTGAACAAATCGAACCTCACCCTTGCTTCGTTGACGGGGGTTGTCATGGAGGATGTACGTATTACAAATTCTCTGCTCGACCAAGTGGACCTGACCCTGGTCCAGGCCCGGAACTTGGATATAACAGGCAGCAAGCAGCGGGGGCTCATCGTCGAGCGCTCCAGGGTCCAGGGGCTGATCAAATAGGATATTCCGCATAGTTATTGTTACTTTCTTTTGGTGCCAAAAGAAAGTAACACAAAGAAAAGGCACCCCGCTGAACCCGCCCTACGGGTACGTTCCCTCGCTTGGAAAATCCGGGTCGCGTCTAACTCGCTCCGTTTCACTCCGCTCAGACAGGAGACGCTTTCCCCCGGATTTCCCTGCGCTCGCTCACGCAGCACCGAGCAGTAGCGAGGAATCTTTCTCTGACTGGAAAATTCATAGAATAAAGAGTATTTTATTAAGCAGTGGAATAATCATGCGCCTCTGATTCCTTCAACGTACTACACAAGAACAGCAGCATGCATGTGCACTGAATATCTGGATATACTGCAATTGTGCTTCGGATAACTATGAAGCAAAAGTGCAGTATAATAATAGTTGGGCACAGAGAAAGAGTAAGGGGAAAAGGTTTTGCTTTTCACTGAATCAGAATACAAGTCCATGCGGGAAGACTACTGTTACTATGATCGAGACTGCCAGTTTCAGGTTGTCGCTGCAACCGGCCTTGACGACCGATTCACGGGACAGTTCTTAGGGATTTTTCCGAAAAGGGTTCCCCCACATTATGCTCATGGCATCAACCTGAGGCGATTTGAAGCGATCACCCAAGCGGTGTTTGCCGCCGCAAGTCGGTCCGAAGCCCACGGTATCGTTCCGCCCGCCCATGTCGCAAATTTGAAAGAAATTGTATGCGCAATTGTCCATTGGAAGATGGCCTCCCAAGGTGGGCGAGCGGATTTGAAAGCCAACAACGTGAGAAACAAATGGGGAGACAATACAGTAAAGAACCTGATAGATGGCTACCGGAGAAAAAAGATGGAGTTGTTTGAAATTGGCGGTGTTCGCATACCAACGGCCACAGCCTTCATGAGATTCCTATTCCCCGATGAATACGGAATTATGGATAGCCGCGTTGCAAGAATTACACAACGCCGAGGAATAACCTCGCTCTACATTAGGGAGGACGGCTATATCAACGATACACGGCGAAACAAGGAAGAATACGCCAAGAGCTATAATCCTTTTCTGCTAAATGAGGCCAGCCAGCTAAAAAGTCGTGGAGTTTTTTTCCAAGACGTTGCTGAAAACGGAAGCCTGATAGATTCATCGTTCAGGC
>JBEKLI010000031.1:0-9671 GCA_050010275.1 Desulfomonilia bacterium
CAGAATGATCTCGCCTGTGGGCGATGAACGGAGCCCCATCTTGGACAATTTCTTGCCCTTCGTATAGCCGGGGAATGTCTCTTCAACGATAAAGGCACTGAGCCCCTTGGGCCCCTGAGAAGGGTCGGTGGTGGCATAGATGAGGGCCACATCCGCAAATGGGGCGTTCGATATGAACATCTTGCTGCCTGTGATCACATAGCCTTTGCCCTCTTTGCGCGCCCTGGTGCGTATGGACAGCGCATCAGATCCTGCGCCCGGCTCTGTAATACCCATGCAACCCCTCATCTTGCCCGATGCAAGCAGCGGGAGGTATTTATTCTTCTGCTCATCCGTGCCGTTGCGCTCGATATTATTGCCGCACAGGACCGAATGGGCGCCAAAGACAACGGCAACGCCCGGATCGACCTTGCTCACCTCTTCCGCCATGATGCCGAGCGAGAGGAAATCACTGAAACTGCCTCCATACTCCTGGCTTATGCCCATTCCAACAAACCCCAGTTCCCTGCCCTTTTCCCAGAGATGTTCATCAAAGGTTTCATCCCTGTCCATGGTTGCGGCCCTTGGAGCAATTTCCTGTGCGGCAAACCGCCGGATGGATTCCTTGAGTATCAAATGGTGTTCGGAAAGATCGAAGTCCATAGCCCCTCCCTTCATAAAACGCATATGCCTTCTGTAAAGCCTTTGAGTTATTCCAATGGCGGATAGTTAGCTCTGATAGTATATATCATAGTAAACATTCATGCTATCCCCGTGATGGTTCACCCGGCAAATTGTTTCACCACAGGGATCTTCCGGACTCAACCAATTTTCGTAATTGTAATCGAGACTAAGTTTACGGTCTTGACAGACATGAATCTACGATGTATTTTTCTGCTACTATGCACAGCAAAAAGGAAAAGAGAATAAACGAAAGAATACCCTTTCCCGAGGTGAAAGGCTCCGTCGAGATCAGCGAGAACGTGAAACCCATAACTGTAGTTAATGCGAGTGCAGAGGGTGTATGCATCTCAGGGGTGCATATCCCGGTGGGCTCAGTGGTGAGGCTAGCCATAGACGATCTCCCTGACATCGGAGAGATATCGCTTTATTGCAAAGTAGTATGGGCTTCGGGAGAGACCGAAAAGGAAAAATTTTCAGGGCTGTCTTTTCTGAACACCAACAAGGTCCTCTTCAAGAAAGACCTCGTCTCCTTCAATAAACTCCTGGAAGTTGTGCAGGCCCGATTACAACCCTAATCTCTTTATCCTCCGATATCAGACATCTTTGTCCTTGGACCTTCCTGGACCAGTGCCATACCCCTGCAGATGCCGTGTGAGGGAGGCTTTCTCCTGACGCCTTCTTCGATGAGCCCTTCCAGTCCTTCATCTGATATTCCGCCCTTCAAAGGCGTGAGCAGATCAATCAGGTCCTCGGAAAAAAGGCACGGTCTCAGGTACCCCCTGGCAGTTATGCGTATCCGATTGCATGTCCCACAGAAATCACGTTCGCTCAAAGACCCGATAAGTCCTATCATCCCTTGAGCGCCTGGTATTTGATAGATCCTGGCAGGGCCGAGCCCCCCCTTGAGCTGCTCCATAGGCCCATAAACATTTTCTATGGAATCCTTGATTTCCGAGGTGATGATGCCCTCATGCTCAGGGTATTTGGTAATGCACCCGATGGGCATGAGTTCAATGAAGCGTACCTCAACGGGGATCGTCCGGGTGAGTCCGGCGAACTCGGGGATCTCGTCGTCATTGAAACCGCGGATCGCCACAACATTGATCTTGACCGGGCTCAAGTCATGATCGAGGGCGTTGTTGATACCCCTGATGACCTCGTCAAAGCCATCGACTTTTGTGATGTAGGAAAACTTTTTCTTGTTAAGGGTGTCCAGGCTCACATTGACCCTCTTCAGACCTGCCTGTTTCAGCTTGTGTGCCATAGGCCCCAAGAGGATACCATTGGTGGTGAGGGATAGATCTGCAAGGCCGGATATCGTATTCACCTTCTCGATGAAATTGATTATGCCCTTGCGAACCAGGGGTTCCCCGCCCGTTATCCTGACCTTCTCAACACCCCTGCCGATGCATATCTTCAGGATGCGATAAAGATCTTCATAGGTCATGATCTGCTCATGGGGGACCCACTCTATACCACTGTCAGGCATGCAGTACCTGCACCTCAGATTGCACCGGTCGGTGACAGAGACCCTTACATACCTGATTCGCCTTTCGTGCAAGTCTACAAGAGGCCTCACCTAGATCACCTCAAGGAGGTGCTTGCTCAACTGATCCATGGCTGCTTCACTGAACACCACTGCAATGAAGCCGGGGCCTACAAGCGGCCTTTGTACCAACGGATCTTGTGTGGTAGATAAGAAGGTATCAGCATATATCTTGAGCACATGATCTCCCTATGCCATGCCTCTCTTCTTTGTCAAATAGATTCCCCGGGTTGGCAGGTCTTATTTTGCCGTGTCATGCTTGAAGTCTATTCGAGACTTCCCTCATGCTTTAAGAGGAACTCTTTCAGATGAATCCCTGGGGTGTATCCACCAAGAGAGTTGCGGCCTACCACTCGGTGGCAAGGGATGAGCATAGGTATGGGATTCGATCTGCACACTGCACCTACGGCACGTGCAGCTCCGGGCTTTCCTGCGGTCGATGCCACATCGGAGTAGGTCATGGTTGTGCCGTAGGGTATCTGTTCAATAGCCGAGAGCATCTGCTGAGAGCTCACAAAAGGTCGTGAAATTTGAGGGGTTCGAACCCACAGGGTGCCTACTCCCATGAACAGAAGCCCGCCTGGGAATCTGCTGAGTTTTCCCAGAAAATAAGTATCGAGGGTCTTAAGCATCCAATCCAATTCGCCATGATGTTTCATGCCGTCTAAGGGATTCCAGGAAATGCCATCTACCGTGTCGGTGCTGCCCGATATCCACAAAGGTCCACAGGCAGTCTCAAAGGCAGCTATCACGCAGAATATCCCTTGTGGCTTCTGGTATTGGTAACTCCCTGCTCAAGCCTCGTAAGTAAGCGCTCCAGAAGAAGGCGGGTTTTGCGCTGCTCATCCAGGATATCTTCGAAGGTCTTCTCAAGGGCCTTGCCCGGGACCTCTCCATTGAAAGATACAGCCCTTGCCCCCTTGGGTTTTGCCCCTTTAATAATCATATTGATGAGACGGGACCAGAACCTTTCAACGTCTACACTTACACCCTTCTGTCCGAGCATGGTCAGGGCGATGACCCGGTAACAGCGTGCGATGTCGGAGGTGGGGAATCTCACGATGGCAGGGACCTGATCGGTTACCGCCCTTATGAGCTTTTCGTCGGAATAGATGCTTCCCAAAAACCCCACCTGGATGTCGAGGAATCTCTGGGTCGCGGACGATATCTTCTTGTAGAGGGTATGCCCTGCTGTACTGTTCTTGACCTGACTTGCAAACATCGAGATCCTGCCCTCGTACCCGTTACGTTTGAGGACCTTTATAAGGGCATAGGCGTCAGTAAGGCTTGTGGGCTCATCGCTCACCCCGACGACAACCTCGGGAACAGCCATAAGGAACGATATAACCCCGCTTGATATACCCGATGAGGTGTCAACAAGGAGAAAGTCGGTGTCCCGGGATATTCCCCTGACAGCCTCAAGGAGTGTGCCAATCTTTTCCTTTCCGAGATCAGCCAAGTCCTGTATGCCCGAGGCTCCAGGTATCAGACCGACGCGGTAATCGGTCTTGATAATGATATCATTCAGGCTTGCCCTTCCCAGTACCACATCCTCAAGTGTCCTGCGAGGCCTTACGCCTAAGAGGACATCGAGATTCGCCAGCCCAAGATCGGCATCCAGGATCAACACATTCGAATCCATTGCAGCAAGCCCTATGCCCACATTGAGCACGAAGTTGCTCTTGCCGATTCCTCCCTTACCGGATGTAACTGCGATAACCCGCGTCATGAATCATTCCTCTTGTTATTTCCTTGCAATATATGTGCACGGATCAAATCTCTCTAGTAAGCTGTTTTTTCGGGAAAGAAAAGGAGAAAACGGTAAATATTTTCCCTTAATGAAGAATTGTTTTATCCCTGTGATCCCTCCAGGACCATGGAGACCACCTTGCTGATCCCCGGTACGTCAAAGGTGACGCCATAGAGGATATCAGCCGTTTCCATGGTGTACCTGTTATGGGTGACAATAAGGAATTGGGAATCGTCTGAGAAAGACTTGATGAGACGATTGAGCCGGATAACATTGGCATCATCAAGAGGCGCGTCCACTTCATCCAGGATGCAGAAAGGCGATGGGTTGACCTTGAATAGGGCAAATATGAAGCTGATGGCGCACAGGGTCTTTTCTCCTTCCGACAAGAGGCTCATGGCCTTAAGTCTCTTGAAGGGAGGGGATGCAAAGATTTCGATGCCGGCCTCTATCTCGTCTCCCTCGGCCAGGACAAGGTCCGCCTTTCCTCCGCCGAACATGGCGGTAAAGATCTCCTGGAAATTCTCCTTCACCTTCACAAAGGTTGCGGTGAACGCCTTGATACTCTGGCGTTCGATACTCGAGATCACCTCTTTCAGCCTGGTGCTTGCGTGAATGATGTCTTCATACTGCCGGTGGAGGTCTTCCCATCGTTTCTGCGCCTGCTCGAAGGCTTCCAGCGAGGCAAAATTGATCTGCCCCATCTTTTCTATCCGTCCCTCAAGCTCGCCAACCCTTTGCCGAGCCTGTCCTGCATCAAAGACATCCGGGATCTCAGGGATGCCTTGGCCGAATCTCCCTTCCATCCGTTCGAGATTCATGGCATAGGCGATCTCGAATTCTTTCCTCTTCAGGAGGACTTCGGAACGCATTTTCTCCATCTCATCAATGGTATTTCGCAGTATCCTGTCTTCCTCCTGTGCAGCCCTTAAAAGGCCCAACTTCTTTTCATATTCGGGCATGAGGGCTGCATATGAAATCTTGAGGCTTTCGATAGATGTTTGTAAGTCTTCCATCTCTTGCTCGGCTACGAGCCTAACCTGCTCCACAGAAAACCTGGTTTCCTTAAGCTCATCGACCCTGGACTGGTCCTTTATAATGGCCTGTCTTCTCTTATCAAAAGCCTCTTCAAGGGCATTGATGGCTGCAGCCTTCTCTGCGAAGATGACCTTCAAATCATTAAGACGCTCCCGGGTTATCTGCATCTGGGTCTGCATCGTGGTAAGCTCCAGCCTGGATGCATTCTTTCTTTCATCAATCTCCCTGAGGGCTTCCTCCCGCTTCATCCGCTCACCTTCAAGGGTAACCTTTTGCTGTGCACACGAAGCTGCCTGAGTGTCAAGCCTGGCTGCAAGATCATTTGTCTGGGCGAGTTCCGCCTCATATGTGCGCTGCTGGTCGAGGATCCTGTCCTTCTGGTCCAGGATGCGCCCTTTTTTCTCAACAAAGGCCGCTATCTCCCGTTCCAGGAAGCTCAACGAAGCGCAGGCGTTATCGTGCTCCGCCGTAAGATCGAAAAGCTCCTGTTTGGCCTGCCGGAGCAATCGCTGCTGCTGCTCCATATCCGCCTGGGTGGTATGCCTTCGTTCACCCAGTTCCTTCATCTCGGCCTTTGCCTTAAGCACGTCCGCATACTTCGTGTGTTCCTGTGTGGTCCTGATGACACCTGTGGGTTCCAGGATCATCCCATCCATGGTGACGAAGCTGCATGAACGCTGTCCCTGCCTCCACAATTTGATGGCCGTATCAAGCCCTTCGACCACCCACATGTTCTGGGAAAGTGCATGCACAAGATCCGCATAGCCGTCATGGGTCTTGATGAAATCCTTAAGGTGCCCCAGCACGCCACTACTTCCGGGAGGCGGGCCCTGCACGTGATTATCAATATGGGGTCGCTCGATTACAAAGCCGGGGCTTTTCGTTTCGAACTCCTTAAGTGACAGGATCTCTTCATGATCACGGAAGATCAGGTAGTCCAACGCAGTCCCCATGGACCTGCCGACCGCGGTCTCGAACCCGGCCTGGACGCTGAGAAGATCCGATACTTTCTTTGCCCCGTTTAGGGTTCCTGTGTCCGGGCCTTTCGCCGGAGAGGATTCAGCATCGAGGATCCTGCCGAGAACAGAGAGCTTGGCGAGGATCTCGGCATGAGTCTTTTCAAGATCAATCAGGGTCTGTGTACAACCCTCAATGCGGGACTTGGCGTTATTAATTTCTGCGGTTTTATCATCGATCTGATGCCGGAGGGGCGGCATGTCATCGTTTCTGCGGGAAATCTCCATCTCAATATTTGTAAGCTCACGCGACAAGGTTTCAGCGGACTCGGATGAAGCGGAAAGGTCCTGCTGCCTCTTTTTAATGGTGGAGGTCACCTCCTTGTGGCGGTCCTGGATCTCAATAATATGCTGCTCAAGCGAACGTACATCTCCAATAGTCTCAAAGAGCCCTGTCCTCTTTTCGTTGTATTCCCGCTCAAGCGCATCATATTCCCTCACAAGATTGTCATGCCCAGCCTGGAGTTGTGCAATGTGCGCCTGTATAACCTCTATCTCGGATGTGAGGCCTCTTTGTTCCTGCTTAAGGTTTGCGGTCTTTACCTCCTCCTCATCAATAGACTTGCGGCTGTCCTCAACGTTTTGGGTAAGCATGCACATGGTAGAGGTGATGTCTTTAAGCCGCGCCTCGGATGCCTCTATCTCCTGCTTTGCCAGTAATTGCTTGGACTCTGTAGCGCTTAACCGTGAAGTCAGAGATTCCATTTCGGTTTTCATCCGGGTACATTCGGCTTCATACGCACCCATCTTCTCCACCAGACCGGCCCGCTGGGTCTCAACATGGCCCAAACCGGCCTCCACGTCCTTGAGTTCGGCCTCTTGGGCCCCTTTGAGCGTGGCAATCTCCTTGAGTTCGCATGTAGAAAGAATCCTGGAGATCTCATTAACTTCTTTGCGCAGTTCCTGATATTTCCTGGCCTTGTTCGCCTGGGATCTCAGGTCGTTTCTCTGCCTTGTCACCTCACCCAGCAGGTCATTGATGCGCTCAAGGTTCCTGGATGTGGCCTCAAGCCTTCTCAAGGCCTCGGTACGTTTTACTCTGAACTTGCCCACCTCGGCTGCTTCTTCTATGAGGTAACGGATCTCCTCGGGTCTTGATTGGATGATGTCCTTGACCTTGCCTTGCTCGATGATGGCATAGCCGTTCCTGTGCAGGCCCGTATCTAAGAATAGATCCGTTATGTCCTTAAGCCGGCACTTGACGTTGTTGATGAGGTATTCGCTCTCACCTGATCGGAAAAGCCGCCTGGTGATGGAGACCTGGTCGAAGCCCTCCAGGGTCTTGGGGAAATGGCCCCCGTCTTTGACAAACTCCAAAGTAACGCTGGCCAGGGAACTGGGGCCCACCTCATGGGTTCCGGAGAAGATCACCTCATTCATGGCAGTAGCCCTTAGGGACTTGGACGACTGCTCGCCAAGGGCCCACCTGACGGCATCAATGATGTTGCTCTTGCCGCACCCGTTGGGCCCTGCAATGCAGGTCACCCCTCCCGCAACAACAAGAGCGGTCTTTTTTGCAATGGACTTGAACCCCTTGATCTCAACCCTGGATAACTTCACACCTCACGCTTTAGCAGAGCTTGATGTCCGCTGCAAGCGCCCGTATGACTTCGGGTGATAAGAGAGATGAAACACCGTAAAATCCCTTGCATTCTCTTGATGAAACCGGCAAATAGGAAGGTGTACATCCATACAAGGGAGAGGGACTATGTATATCCTCGGCAACATACTCATCGGCGTGGGAAATGTCTTGGATATTCTCCTGAACATCTACATGTGGATTGTCATCATCGGTGCGCTCATCTCATGGGTGAATCCCGATCCATATAACCCCATCGTGCGTTTCCTTCAGAGTGCAACCTATCCACTCTTTTCTTGGCTGCGAAGACGCCTTCCCCTCGTGCTCGGCGGCATTGACCTCTCTCCGATCATAGTCATTGCAGCGATCGTATTTCTCAAGTATGCCTTGGCTAGGACCATCATTGAAACCGGGTATAGGCTGAAAGGGGGGCTTTAAATGAAACTTTCGCCGGAGATGATCCGGGAACAACGCTTCAAGGTAAAGCTGTCCGGATTTGACAAGAACGAGGTGATTGCCTTCCTCCTGGACATTGCCGAGGACATGGAGTTGCTCATCGAGGAGAACACCATGCTTAAGAGCGAGATGGAGGCTGTCCAGCGTAGACAGAAAGATCTGGAAGATCTCTTCCTGTCGGTCAAGCAGTTCTCGGATGAAAAGATGAAACGGGCCGATGTCGATGCGCGCAGCATTCTCTCCACAGCCGAAAAAAAGGCCTCCGAAATTCAGCTCTCTGCCAATCAGAAGCTGGTGGAGGCGGAGCAGAAGGCCCAGGAACTGTATACACAGGCGGCATTGAAAGCCCGTGAAATTCTTAGGGATGCAGAGCGCTCAAAGATCGAGATCGAGCGGAGTCTTGTGGACCTGAAAAACAAAAAGGGCTCTCTCCTCAACGAGCTTAAGACCGTTCTGGAATCGTACCAGTCCTGGATGAGAGACCAAGGGAATGTGGGTTAGTCAAAAGGGGGGCTCTGCAATCATTTCGTGCAGGGTTCAACCGAACTCCACCAGGGAAGGTACCGGTGAGATAAAGAATGATGCCGTGGTGATCCGTCTGAATGCACCTGCCGTTGAGGGCAAGGCCAACGATGCCCTCATCAAATTCCTCTCCAAACGCCTCGGAATTTCGAAATCAAGGATATCCATCATCAGGGGGGGAAAAAGCAGGAGCAAGCTTGTTGCCGTCGAGGGCTTGCGCATCGAGGAGATAGAACTCTCCCTCGGAATCAGTCAATAACCTTGACACCGCGGTAGCCCATGCTCGTCAGCTCCCGGGCTATATCTGGGGCATCGCCTCCGGATATACGAAAATGGTGAGTGTTGTCCTCGCCGTTTAAAGTCATGCCGACGCTGATGATGTAGCCGCCTTTGGACTCGATGATGGACACCACCTCGTCAAAGGACCCGTGAACATTCTTCAGGATGACGTCGACCCGAGAGCCGCCTTTGAGTACCCCCATGATGTCGATGAAGGCCTTCAGGATGTCATTCACCGTGAGGATGCCCACGATCTTGTCGTCTTCCACGACCGGCAGGCACCCGATGCGTTTCTCATAGATGATCTGGGCAGCCTTCTCAAGTGTGGTCTCCCGTGTGATGGTGTATGGCTCGCGGATCATCACATCGCTGACCTTGAGCTGCTCTATCATGGAGGCGATAATAGCCTGTTTGAGATCCCCCAGCGCCACTAATCCCACAAAAGAGCCCTGATCCACTACGGGCAGGTGCCGCACGGAATGCTTTTTCATCACCATGAGTGCATCCTTGCGGGCGGACTTGCTCGTAATGGTGACGACAGCCTTGACCATCCACGATTCGACCTTCATGAAGGAAACTATACCAAATATTGGCTTGAATGTAACACGACAATCCGCCAATGCCGTCTCATAATGTGCGCAGTCAACGAGATTACCCTTGCTTTCAAGAAGGGTTATTCCGAGATGTTCTTGCGGAGATACTCAAGGGCCTGCTGAGTATTCGAGATCAAACCATCAGCACGCGCCTCTTCAACCTGTCGAAGCAGCACCCCGATTTTAGGCCCGCATGGCATACAAAAGGCTTCCATGATGTCATCGCCGG
>JBEKLI010000032.1:0-9630 GCA_050010275.1 Desulfomonilia bacterium
TCATCGTGGTCGAGGGCAACCGGGCAATTATTCAACCGTTAAAGGGAAATCTCCTTGACATCGGCGGCTCCGTGAAGATGACAAACAGAGAAAAGCCAGCCGATTTCAAGAAAGTCAGGGAAGAGTTTCATCTGCGAGATGTTCATTGCCGCAACTGTGGTATTCACCTGTACGGGTACTCCTTCGGCGACGAGTATCCTCATGCCCTCAAGCGCCATGTCAAAGGCTCCCGGCAGCCCTCGGAAGGTGTCATGGATATCGCTCGTGACGCCGTCAAGGCTTACGGAGACTCGGACTATGCCGGATTCCTTCATCTTCCCCGCCACCTCGGGCGTCACGAGAGAACCGTTGGTGGCAAGTGTCATGCGCAGCCCCAGCGATGTCCCGTATGCTGCGATCTCGAACACATCCTTGCGGACCAATGCCTAGCCGCCCGAGAGAATGACGAGCCGGGTACCGCCTTTGGAAAGGTCTTTTAACAAGGCAAACCCTTCATCTGTAGTGAGCTCATCCAAGCATGGTTTGTCCGTGGCGGAGGCCCTGCAGTGGATGCAGCTCAGGTTGCATGCCTTGGTAAGCTCCCAGGCAAGGATATGCGGCAGCTTCATGCAAGCAGCTCGGCGAGTCTCGGTGCGAAATAGGAGATGATAATGTCTGCACCCGCACGCCTGATTGCAGTGACAGACTCAAGGATGCATGCATCTTCACTGAGCCAGCCCCTCTCGCAGGCGGCCTTGATCATGGCATATTCGCCGGAGACCTGGTATGCGGCCAAGGGGGAGTCGAATTCATCCGCAATGAGGCGGATGACATCCAGGTAGGGCAGGGCAGGCTTTACCATGATCATGTCCGCTCCCTCCTCGATATCGTATGCAGCCTCGCGCATAGCCTCCCGGACATTGGCGGGGTCCATCTGGTAGCCCTTCCTGTCGCCGAAAGAGGGAGCGGATACTGCCGCCTCACGGAACGGGCCATAGAATGTGGATGCATATTTTACTGCATAGCTCAGGATGGGAATATGTTCGAACCCGTTCTCATCCAGGGACTCACGGATGATGCCGACACGGCCGTCCATCATGTCGGATGGTGCGATGATGTCGGCGCCTGCCTTGGCATGGGAAAGGGCAACGGTGGACAGGACCTCCAGGGTATCATCGTTGCTCACCTGTCCCTTGTCATCAAGGATGCCGCAATGCCCATGGTCGGTATACTCGCACAGGCACACATCCGTGATGACCATGAGCTCAGGTGCTGCATCCTTGATGCGGCGCAGAGCCTGCTGGACCACCCCGTCTTTTTGATGGGCCGAGGTCCCCGTGGCGTCTTTTTTCTTGGGTATGCCGAAGAGGAGGATCGCCGGTATCTTCTGTGCAGCAATCTGTTTGGCCAGCTTGGGCAGCATGTCGGGTGAATACCGGAACTGGCCCGGCATGGTATCGATGGGCTCTTTCAGGGAGGAACCCTCCTTTATAAAAAGCGGGTAGACGAGGTTGTCCACATGGACACGTGTCTCCCTTACCATGCGCCTGATAGTGTCCGTGCGTCTTAGCCTGCGGGGTCTGTTTTCTGGAAACATAGTATTCCTCCGGATATGGTTGCGAATGTATGGGTTATATATCCTTAAGCCTGCCTGATGCAAGCAAGGGAAATTGAGAATTGAATAGATCCCCTCCGGTATCTTTAAACATTTTGTAGGAGCGCCTTCAGGCGCGACTTGAGTACCCACATATCATCCCACCATAAATCCCGTACTTTACCTTATGTCGCAGCTAAAGCCGCTCCAACGGTTAGTTTTCATTACAGTCACCTATTATCAACTCGTCACTACATTCTGAACACTTTTTGGAGTATAACGATCCAATTCTACAGTTACGAATATACGGATTCCGATAGTGGATAGAGGAGGGACACTATGGCTCTACAGGTCGTGATCATGGCAGGGGGCAAGGGGGAGCGGCTGTGGCCGGTATCATCTGCTGAAATGCCGAAGCAGCTTATCCCGTTTGAGGGTGACAAGAGCTTGTTGAGAGCCACGTTTGAACGATCCGTAGATATGGCACCTCCTGAAAATATCTATGTGGTCACCTCAAAGAACCTGGCTTCAAAGGTTGCGGAAGAGCTGCCCGAGATACCCCGGGCCAATATCCTTGCCGAACCGATTGGGCGCAATACCGCCCCGTGCATCGGGTATGCGGCGGTGGTCATCTCGAAGAAGGACCCTGAAGCCATAATGACAGTATTCCCATCAGATCACCTCATCCGTGAACCTGCGAAACTGAAAGAAGCCATACTCTTCGGGATCAAGGCACTAGAGTCGCACGCTGATCTTCTTATTACCTTAGGTGTTGTTCCTGAAAGGCCGGAGACAGGTTACGGGTATATAGCACCCGAGGTGGTTCTCCTCAGCCAGGGTGGCCTTACCCTCAAGAGGGTAAAGTCTTTTCATGAAAAACCTGCCCGTATCCTTGCTGAGCAGTATCTCAAGAGCGGTTACCTGTGGAATGCGGGTATGTTCCTCTGGCGGGTGGACACCATTCTCGACATGTTCTCGCGTCATATGGTTGATCTCTACGATGAGCTTATGAAACTCAAATCTTGTCTTGATGTTGATCCCGACTGCATCGAGCGTTTCTATCAGGCAGCTCCCATAGTCTCCATAGACTACGGTATTATGGAAAAGGCAAATAGGGTTGCCGTGATCCCGGTAGACTTCGGCTGGAGTGATGTGGGCAGCTGGGATGCGATGGGAAATCTCTTCGCCACAGATGCAAAGGGGAATACCGTTCGAGGTTCAGCGGAGCTCATCAACGCCGAGAGTAATGTGATATGGTCCACGGACAAGCACATCGTTCTCATCGGCGTGAATGACCTGGTTGTGGTGGAAGGCCCTGATTCCATCCTCGTGTGCCACAGGGCCTTTTCACAACAGGTAAGCACCGTAGCCAAGAAGTTCACTAAAGGCGACAGTTGAAAAAAAGGGTTATTGCCCACAACCGATTCTTCATCAATACAAAGAGAGAGCCCTCGTCTCTGAGGCTATCGAAAAGGTCCGAATTAAAAGTAATCAATTTCAGTTGCAACCCGTAAAAACCGAAGAGATAGGAAATCAGTTCGAACAATGGTGTGGAAAATGCACATTGTTTGAGGTAAGGGTACCAGAGTAGATGAAGATCGAAATACTCGGCTGCAGCGGATCAATGATGCAGGGTTTCAATACAACCAGCATCCTGATCAACGGCAAGATCCTGATCGATGCAGGATCTGTCGTATCAGTGCTCCCCGAGAGCAAGCTGGTGGGGATCAGGAACGTGCTGATCACACACACGCACATTGATCACATCAAGGAGCTTCCGTTCTTGGTAGACGCCCTCTTCTCGTCACATACCCATGGAATTCGAGTCATGGGCAGCCGGATCACCATCGAGGCCTTACAAACCCATATCTTTAACGGGCTTATCTGGCCGGATATGGCAGAGCTCGATGTCGACAGCTCGTTCTTAAGCCTTGAGCATGTTCCTGAGGACTGGTTTGACCTTGACGGCCTCCGTGTAAAGACCTTTGCAGAGAACCATATCGAGGGCTCACTCGGCTATGTGATCGGTGAAGACGGAAGATATGCCCTGTTCACCGGGGATACCGGATTCCATCAGGGGCTCTTCGATCTCATCAAATCTCTCGGCTCCGACCTGAAGGCATGCTTTATCGAGGCATCCTTCCCAAGCTCAATGGGCAAAATCGCTTCAATCACCCAACACCTGACTCCCGAACTGATCATGAAAGGCCTCAACGGGGCCCTTTCCCCCTCCACCCGGATGATCATCTACCATATCAAGCCCAAGCATATGGAAGAGGTTGTAGCAGAGCTGCCCAAAAGTTATGAGTATATCCGAGGGGGGGAGGTAATCACCATTTGACCGAAGTCTTAGATATAGCCAAAAAGGACGGGAGATGGTCCGAATGCCCCTCCTGCTCCGAGATCATCATCACATCCAAACTCGTCGAGAATAAGTGGGTCTGTCCGCACTGCGACCATCATTTCCGCATGAACGCAAAGGACAGGATCGTGCTTGTATGCGATGAGGGGTCATTTGTGGAGATTGAGACCGCGCCAGTACGTGCAGAAGAGATCCCCCTTGCTTCCGATGATGCGCTTAAATGCGGAAGGGCTACGATTCTCGGTCAGCCTTGTGTCCTCGGGGTAATGGATTTTTCCTTCAAAGGCGGGTCCATGGGTGTGACTGTCGGTCAGGCCGTTGTGGATATGATGCATAACGCCCAGCGCAAACAGATTCCCCTGGTTGTTTTTTGCGCCTCGGGCGGCGTACGTGTACAGGAGGGTATCTGGGGGCTTCTTCAGATGCTTCGTACGGTCAATGCCAGGACGTCGACCCAGGATGTTCCCATGATCACCATCTTCACCGACCCTACAACCGGTGGTGTAAGTGCAAGCTTTGCAGGGCTTGCGGATATCATGCTTGCAGAGCCGGGCGCGCGGATCGGTTTTGCAGGGCCGCGGGTCATAGAAGCTACCATGAACTGCACCTTGCCTCCTGACTTCCAGGATGCCCTCAGGTTGATGGCGAACGGGTTCATCGACATGATCGTTCACAGGCACCGGATGCGCGATGTAATTGCCTTCTTCCTGAAATGGTTCTCCTAGGACTGGACCAGTACAAGTGGTCATTAGGACTCGAAAGGGTAAGAAGGGCCCTTGATATTCTCGATCACCCGGAACGCTCCTATCCCCACGTACTTGTAGCAGGGACGAACGGAAAAGGATCCACCTGCACCTATCTCGAACGAATCCTCATGGGCACAGGCCGCAGCGTCGGTACTACCATGTCTCCCCATGTAAGCAGGTTTACGGAACGGTTCAGAATCAATGGTATCGAGACGAAAACATGGGAGCTGAAGAGGTTGCACGAAGTATTGGAGCCGAAGCTAAATGAGCTGGGGCTTACCTATTTCGAGTGGTGTGTGATGCTTGCCGCAGTGTTGTTTGAGCGGCGCAAGGTTGATGTGGGTATCTTTGAGGTCGGGCTTGGCGGAAGGTATGATGCATCCAATGCCCTGAATCCGGCCGTATCACTTATCACTGAGATATCCATCGACCACACGGATTATCTCGGTGATACCATTGCCGCCATCGCCCGGGAAAAGGCCCAGATTGCCAGGCCGGGAAGGCCTCTTCTTACATCATCCACGGGCGAAGCCCTTGAATTGATCAGGGAACATGCACGCTCTATCGGGGCGGTTCTGCATGAGGTACAAGATCCGGCCATCCTCCCTGTGGCACAGGCCGGGGCGCCACAAGGGATGAATGCGGTGCTGGCATTGAAGGCTGCACATATCCTCGGTGCATATCCTGATGATACCGGACTCAACCATGCACTCATGACATCTTTCCTCCCGGGCAGGATTGAGAAGGTAGGCAGGCGTATTATCATGGATGTGGCGCACAATCCATCATCTATGCTAGTTCTTGTGGAGCACCTGAAGAATTGCGGCTTTGATGGGGTAGCAGTAGTAGGTATCCTTGCAGACAAGGACTACCTGAAGATTGCCACAACCCTGAAAGAAGTATGCTCACACCTCTTCATAGCCCCGGTGCAATCGCCGAGATCGTGGGGAGAACCCGAGTTGAGGCGTGTGGAGGCCCTTGGCGGCATCACCGTGTGCAAAAGCATCATGCAGGCCTTCTTTGAGGCGCTACAGACTGGGTGCGCCATCGTGGTCACGGGCTCATTCTATACAGTGGGAGAGGTGAGGGAATATCTCGTATGCAGAGGCTGGTCTTCCTGATTGCCCTAATCTTGTTTTCCCTTTACAGGCTCGCTTATGCCAAGATGCTTGACGTAGAGGCTGATGAGATGTTCAAGACCGGTCCACGCATCGAGGCCTATGGGAACGTGGTGGTTACAGGCGATGATCTCACGTTAAAGGCTGATTATGTTGTCTATGATACCGTAAGTGAGGACATCTGGGCCACGGGTAATTGCAATCTGAAGGAGGCCAAGGGCGAGGTCAATTCGGAAGCCCTGTCTTATAATGCCAAGAGAAAAGACCTGCATATTCAAAACGGATCAATGCTCGGTTATAAGCCGGCTGTAAAGATCTCCGGAGAGTCCATTACCCGTTATAGCGACGATTACATTGCCGGACGATCCGTCGAGTATACAAATTGTCTTGGGAGCCCGCCTGACTGGTCCATTGAAGCGGATGAGCTCGACATACCCGTGGGGGGATATGGAGATGCGAAGGATGCACGGTTCAAGGTCCACGAATGGACCTTGTTCAGGAGCCCGTACCTGTTATTCCCTGCCGAGCTTAACCGCCATTCCGGCCTGCTTTTCTCCGAGATGGGCCATGGTTCCGATTACGGCTATCGCTTCGGCGTCCCTGTATATATCGTGCTTAGCAGGTCACTTGATGCCACCATTACCCCGACATGGCTCTCTACGCGCGGCCTGCTCATGAAAAACGAATTGAGGTACAGCCTCGACTATGATCAGAACGGTATCATGTATCTGGAGACCCTTCATGACAGACTGGGAGGAGAAAAAAGTGATGGGGGTGTCCTTAAAACGATCCCGGATGACAGGTGGTTTTTCAAGTCAGAACAGAGCGGGAAGTCTTTGAACTGGGATATTAATCTGGTAAGCAATGCAGACTATTTCAGGGATATCGGGACATTTTATGAGTCTAAATTCATACACCCAGGAACATCATCCGGTGAGATTAATCAGCTTGATGATTCGAAACTGGATATACTTATTTCCCGTGTCCAGTGGGTGAATTCCTATCAAGGAATTTCTCTTGCCTTATCAGGTCAATGGAAACAGGATTTGACCCAGGATGACAACGGCAAAACCCTCCAGGAGCTGCCCAGATTGACAGCAAGGATGAGGGAACGAGCCATACCATATACCCCGTTGCAGACCTCTGCAGAGGTCACATCCGTAAGCCTCTATACACAGGATTCGATAGAGGCCCGAAAGGACAACGGCCAGATTGAAGTATCATGGCCTTTCTATGTATTCCCCTATTTTACCTTCAGGCCGTATATGAAGGAAATGTATCGCGATACGGTATTTTCCGAACGAAAGGATCTTTTCAGCGATTCAACATATGCCGAGAACTGGGAGGAGAGGGGGGCTTCACTATCTACCGCATTCTACAGCTCAAGGTTCGGCAACGGCTTATATCATCAGGTTATACCCCAGATCTCTTGGGTATACCTGTCGCGTTTGGGGGGCAATAATAATGCGAATAACCCTGGTGATACATTCCCGCAACTCCTGACAGGTGATGACTTGGCCAAAGCATACAACACAGTCTTAAGCTTGTCCAACTACATCAGAAACAATGATGGCCTGTCATTGGCGGATGCGACCGTTGACAGCGTTTACAGCCATATCGAAAAGCAATGGAACGAGATCGATGTCAGAATAAACCTCCATCCCTTCCCATGGCTGACCGCATCCCATATCAATACATTGAGCAAAGAGCCGGGCAGGCCTTTTGCTACTTCAGAGCACTCATCGGCAATCACGTTCAATGATATGCGGGGCGATACGTTCTCCTTCGGGGAGGAATATCATAATCCGGATACAAGGCTCATCACCTCAGGAATTCATGCAAATCTGGTTCAGGGCCTTACTGCCGGGTATGATGTGAAGTACGACTCTGTTAACCATCAGATTGATGACCAGACACAGGCCTTGGGCTATAACTTGCAGTGCTGGGCCATTGTAGCCCAAAGGCGTGTTGAGCTAAGCCAAAATCAGATACCCAGGAGGACCACATGGTCATTGAATGTGAAACTCCTCGGTATAGGTGATGTCTTTAATGCAAACACTCCTACAACAGGGGCAACTTCAAAGTGATTCCCTCATATGATGAAGCGTGGAGGATCATCGAAGCATGTCGTATGCCGGATCATGTCCTTCGTCATTCTCTCATGGTGAGACGTGTGGCCCTTGTTATCGGAAGCCGGCTTAATACATCCGGCCATGAAATAGACCTTTACCTTGTGGATAGGGCATCACTGCTCCATGACATATGCAAGATGGAATGCATCGGGACCCTCAAAGATCATGCGCTCACGGCCAAAGAAGTCTTGTGTGCCGAGGGCTTCCACCGTGTAGGTGAGGTCGTGGCCCAGCATGTCAGGCTTAACTCATATGATCTGGACGAAGCCATGGTAGTCAACTACGCTGATAAGCGGGTGATGCATGACAGGGTCGTCTCTCTCACGCGGAGATTCTTGGATCTCATGGAGCGATACGGCACGGACGATCTGAGACGTGAACGGATATTGATGCATCACCAGACATGCCTGCACATCCAGGAGATCATAGCGAAGAATTGTAATGGAGACCTGGAAGGAATGGAAACCTTAAACCTGATACCGTGCGATCAGACGTTCTATGGCCGATGAGGTCTCCTGCGAGATTACGGACCTGTTGATGAGCAGGATCAGGGCGAAGATCTTGAAGGGAAACAGCAATACGAGCCTGCCCTGATCGATAAAGGTCACCTTTTGGGGTCTGTTGGGGCTGAGGTCACCGAGTGCCTCGGGGAGATTCATATAGAACTTCGCTACAAAAGATAAATTAACCTCTTTTGATATGTTGCCGCTCTGGTAGAGGATTTCTTGAGCGGATTTTACTATGGCGATGCCGGTGCACTCATTCAAAGAGGAGAGATTTTTCACGAGCGCACGCGTAGACTCATCCACCGGTGCGATGTCGCTGTCCTCGATTTCTCCGCGTTCCAAGGCAAGACTCATCTCGTCGGCACGGCGCATACCCTCGATGAGGAGGTATTCCCAGTTTGTTGCGATAGTGTTTCTGGGGGCCTTCATACCGCCCACGAACTTAAAGCTCCCTGTGGACCAGGACAGGATAGTGAAGAGTGCTTCCTCACCGTCGATGGCACCGACTTCTGCATGGGTGATCTGGCCGTCTTCGAAATAGATGCAGCCTTTGCGCTCGTCTTTTTTCACGAATAAGGCGGTTGTCATCTGGCTCAGGCAGTTCATCTGGATAAGGTCGGGGAGCTGCAGGCCGGTGATGCTGCCTGCAAACCCTCGTGCAGCTTCTTCTTTGAGGGCCTTAAGGATGAGCCCTCTCATCTGCTCGATCTCAAAAGGCTTCTCGATGTAGAACAAGGACCCTCGGGCCCTTGCCTTTTCCTTAACATCAATAGACCCATAGGCAGTCATGATGATGACCTTTGTGGCAGGCTTCTTTTCCTTGATCTTCACCAGCACATCAAGACCGCTTATGCCGGGAAGCCTGATGTCGAGCACCACAACGTCGAATGTTTGATCTTCAAAGGTAGCAAGCGCGGTCTCGCCGTCATTGACGGTAGTCACCTCATAGGTCTCACGGTCATGTGAGAGCGATTTGGCAAGTGACCAGGTCAGGGTTTCTTCATCGTCTACGATGAGCACCTGCTTGGGCATGCTATCTCCTCGATATCCTTTCGAGAGCCATTTCCAAAGATGTTTTCAGCCGGAGATACGACTCTGTGAACATCTCCATCTCCTTGCCCTTTACGTCCTTGATTCCATGGTCGAAGTCCCCCAGGCTCAAGGCCTCGAATGCATCGAGGGCATTGTCAGTC
>JBEKLI010000033.1:0-14838 GCA_050010275.1 Desulfomonilia bacterium
TGGGAATCGAACCCACCAAGGACGCTCGTCGCACCCCACAACCGGATTTGAAGTCCGGGGGACCCACCAGGACCCGTCCGCTTCCAAAAACCAGGATAACACAATATGACAGACATGACCAATGATGCATCTGTAATCTCCTCTATGCCACAGCGGATGTGTTTTCATAGTGCGGAGGAAGGGTTTTGCAGAGATATTTCACTGAGTTCTGTGCTCAATTATCCGGGCCACATATTTGTATCTTGACAGCTAAGATCCAAGCTGTATTTGATGATCCCATGATAATCAGGCTTCTCGTCTGCCTTGTAGTTTCTATCCTTGTGCACCTTCTGATCATAATCCAGCCGCTTCATTTTGCAACAATACCGACAGAGGGTCTGAGTCGCACATCAGCCGTTCCTGTCAGTCTTGTGGATATCCCTCAACAGCTTGAAGGCCTCAGGGATGTGAAGATTACACCGGACATACCGGATTCTTCTTCAATGAACAAAAAGGATGCAGAAGGCGTGAGTTTTGTGGCTGAGGGAGGAGTGGGGGCAGCCTACCTCAGTAAGCTCAAGGTCAAGATATTCCGTTTCTGGCAGTATCCACAGGCTGCTATTCAGAAGGGAGAGCAGGGGAATGTGTCGGTTGCATTCGTGCTTAACGACAAGGGCGAGGTCGTGGACATGGGTGTGCTTTCCAGTTCGGGCTCATACAGCCTCGATTCCGCTGCCATGGCTGCCATCGAGCAGGCAGGCCCCTTTGGGGCTTTTACCAAAGACATCAAAGACAAAAATCTAAAGGTCACCGGGCACTTCCGATATGTCCTTGATTGAGGCGTTTCTGTAAGGGACATGTTATTGCTTGAAGCAGAGATTCAGGATTATGTTATAGGTACCGAGAAACATCTTTTATCATTCTTCCATGAATAACAGCAGGTGTAGCTCGCTGTGGTGTGCTTCCAAGTGAGAATATACGGTCTCTTGGGTCTTGCATCTCGGACTTCAAAGGACTAAAGAGCTAAGGTATGCGGTTTTTGCTTACGAATGATGATGGGATCTATGCACAGGGGCTTGCAGCCATTAAACAGGAGCTGGAAAAAATAGGCGATGTAGTGGTGATCGCACCTGTGACTGAACAGTCGGCCGTCGGGCATACCATTACTATCTCCGACCCGTTGAAGGTCATCCCTATCCACCGGTCGGGTGAGTTTTACGGCCACGGCATTACGGGCTCCCCTGCGGACTGTGTGAAGCTGGGTATCTCGAGCATCCTGGAACAGCCGCCCGATGTGGTGGTCTCAGGCATCAATAGGGGAGAGAATGTCGGTATCAACGTGCTTTATTCCGGCACGGTCTCGGCAGCCACCGAGGCCCTCATCCTCGGCTACACCGGGATAGCACTGTCGGTGGACAATTTCATGAATCCGGACTATCTCGCTGCAAGCGTCTTTGGTGCACGTCTTGCCATGAGGTATGCCCAGCGGAAAAATCCCTTGCCGTTTGCCCTTAATGTAAACTGTCCCTCATGCCCTTTGAATGAGATCAGGGGGGTCAGGATTACCAGGCAGGGTGATTCCCGGATCGTGGATGAGTTTGTCAAGCGTGAGAGCCCCCGTGGTACGACCTATTATTGGCAGGCCGGGTTGACACGGATCATTGATGAGGGCGAGGATACCGATGCCGTGTGCCTAAGGAACAGGATGATCTCGATCACACCGATCCACTACCGGCTTGGCGCAAATTGGATCAATCAAGATGACCTGAATCAGGCCAATCTGGAGAAGCTGCTCCATGGAGCTTGAGCATATCGAGGAATACTTGGGTTATGCCTTTGCGAACAGGGATCTCTTGAAGGAAGCCCTCACGCACACCACGTATGTCAACGAGCACAAGGAACTCGGTCTCAAGGACAATCAGCGCCTTGAGTTCCTGGGGGACACGGTGATCAACTCCATAATCACGGCCAGACTATTCCTCTTGTTCACCGGTGAGAAAGAGGGGCCGCTCACCAAGAAGCGGGCGGAGCTCATCAGCGAAGGCGCGCTCTCCAAGATTGCGCGCCACCTGGGCATCGGCAAATACCTGTATCTGGGCAAGGGGGAAGAGATGGATGGCGGCCGGAAGAAGCCGTCCCTGCTGGCAGATGCCTATGAGGCCATTGTGGGGGCCATCTTCCTCGACTGCTCGTATGAGAAGACCGCCCGGGTCGTACAAAGGCACTATGAAGATGCCCTCGGTACCTTTGAGGAGATCTCCATTACCGATTACAAGAGCTTGCTGCTTGAGTTCTGCCAGTCACAGTTCAAGGCATTGCCTAAGATTATTGTGATTCATGAACAGGGCCCGGAGCATGATAAGGAATTTGAGGTAAGTGTCATGCTGCAGGATAAGGTTGTCGGTTCGGGAAAAGGGAAAAACAAAAAACAGGCAGCACAGCTCGCATGCAAGGAGGCATTGAGATTGCTGGATTATCCCCTGTAGTCATCCCTGTCTTTGTAACGAACCTGGGATGTGCGCATCGGTGCGTTTTCTGCGACCAGGGTCAGTTCGCCCCCCCTATGCCGCCCGGGGATGTCGCGGCGCACGTAGATGAATTCATCGCCCACTGCAGGCCAGGTAGCGCCCGGAGGCGTATACTCGGGTTTTACGGAGGGTCTTTTACAGGCATGAAAGACGGCCTGCTTGAAGGCTACCTTGATGTGACTCGCGGCTTGATTACACAAGGACATATCCATGCAGCCAAGGCCTCCACACGTCCTGACATGGTTTCAAAGCATACCTTGTGCCGCTTGTATGAAGCAGGGTTCGAGGAGTTGGAGATCGGGATCCAGTCCATGGACGATGCCGTGCTTGAGGCAAGTTCAAGGGGGCATACGAGAGTTGATGTAATCCGTGCCTGTGCCCTGGTGAAAGAATCGGGAATGAGGCTGGGTGTCCAACTCATGCCGGGGCTTCCCGGTGAGGACATCCGGAGCTTCAAGCAAACGGTTGCCGAAGTGGTAAAGCTTAACCCTGACACTGCTCGGATATACCCGACAGTGGTGCTTGCAGGCACCAGGCTTGAGGAGCTCTACCTTTCGGGTAAATACCTGCCGCTTTCCCTGGATGAGGCAGTGGGGCGGGCCTTGTATGCTTCAATCATGCTGGAAGGTGAAGGTTGTACTATCTTGCGCATGGGTCTTCCTCCATCACCAGGGTTAAAGATCACTGCCGGGCCTTATCATGAGTCGTTCGGGTTTCTTGTACGGTCCTTGGGGTACCGTATGATGGCACGGCAGATAGTGGATGAGCTTGGCACAGGCTGTGAGCTCGCTGTCCATTCAAGAGCCATCCCCGAGCTTGTCGGATATCGGCGCATCACCTTAAAAGAGCTCAGATTTTCATTCAGTTTTGATGACAGTTTACCGAGGGGATATATTAGGGCATGTGTGTCAAGAGAAAGTGCTTGTATACAACTACAGGATATTTTAGAGTATATTCTATGAAATCACTTATTGTTGATGTGAACACCATCCCGGTCCTTCCGGAGATTGCCGATGCCGTGATCAGAATGGCACTTGATGAGGAAGTTTCTACCGTTAAGATTGCACGTCTTATTGAGAAGGACCAGGCATTGACCGCACGCATCCTTTCTTTATCGAACTCCAGTTTCTACAAACGGTCGCGCCAGATCTACACGGTCAGGGAAGCAGTAGTGGCTATCGGTGTGGAGGCGGTCAGGTCGTTGGCTTTGGGCTTGTGCATTCTCAATTTGTTTCCTAAAAGGAATAACTCTGCGATCGATTGCAAAGAGTTCTGGAGACATTGCATGGGGTGCGCCATATATGCCGAGGCCATGATGGAGAGGATTTCTCCACAACTCGGGGGGAAAGCATTTTGTGCAGGGCTGCTCCACGATATTGGCAAACTGGTGCTCGACCTGACGAACCATGAGGAATATGCGTCTGTCATTGAAAAGGCCCGTGATGGGACCCGACCGCTGGACGAAATTGAGAAGGAGATGCTCGGGATCACCCATGCAGATGTGGGCCACGATGTGATCGCGCACTGGAAGCTGCCAAGTCTGTATGAGGAGTCCATCTGGTGCCATCATGCACCGGTGCAGGTCATCGATGATGACCAGTTCAAGATTTCAGGCGTTATCAATATCGCCAATACGTTAGCCCATATGACCGGCATCGGCTCCTCGGGCAATACCTATCCCCAGCAAGTCACCATATCGCTCCTTAAAAAATTCTCTCTGAGCACCGAGGTCTTGGATGGCCTGATGGAGAGCGTGCCAAAACAGATCGATATAATCTGCGAGGAGATCGGGATCGGGAAACCGGCTGAAGGCCTTTTTGCCTTGGTGAACAAGGCCAGTATTCGACTTTCTGAGATCTCCATCAAGCTCCAGCAGCAGAGCACGCAATCAAACGTTGCAAAAAAACGCTCCGAGATCCTGCTGAAGCTCTTAAAGGAGCTGAACAACACATCCAAGATTTCAGACGCACTTGCGAGGGCATCCGAGACGATGTTTCATGCAGGATTAATCAAGGGCTTCCTCGGAGGCTTCAAGTTGGGTGACCATAACCTGGTATTTGAACACAAGGATGAGGGCTCACCCAGATTCATCAAGGTGGGTGATAACGAGGCCAAGGCCATGGTGCTTGATGGGGGCTACTCTGCAGGTATGAATCTCCCATGGGGCGTGTTTGTCCACCTCGACATCTGTGATCCTGAGATCGGTGATGATCAGGAGTTCATTTCATCGCTGATAGGTGCGGTAGCCTCCTCCTTGCGGCGTATCCATGCTGAAACCTCACTCCAACAGGAAAAGACCCTGCTTAGACAGGCCTTAAAGACCGCATCACAAGAGAAGCAAAAGACCGAAGACCTGATGCACCTGAACAAAGAACTCATGGATGCATCAACCTTTGGACTATGTCTCGTGGATGAGAAAAATCAGGTCCTCATCGAGAATACAATGTCATTGGAAATCAGAGAAATTTTAGGCATTGCAGACAAGGATTTCCTCAATGCACTTGATGTCTCAGGCACCCTCAGTGCCGCGCAGCTCAAGGATGCCCTTGCTTTAAGGTATGCAAAAGACCTGACCTGGAGCCTTAACGGTCGGTCTTTCCGAATCACCGTGCGACCGGTACAGGTAAACAACTGGGCCTTGCTTGCCCTATGGGACATCACCGGTGAGATCGAGGAGCAAAAGCGGACCCTGGCCTTTGCCAAAATGTCTGTCGTGGGAAGCCTTGCCGCATCCATGGCACACAACATGAAGAGCCCGCTGGGTGCAATCCACGGGTTTGCCAGCATCATACGGGATGACATCAAGCATGACAAGATGAGGGTCCTCAGAGGAAACGAAGAAGACCAGGATCTGCCTGACATGCTTGGCAATATCATCACTGCCTCCGAGAACCTCTTGAAGATCGTCAATCAGCTCTTAAGTTTCACCCGTAAATGGGAAAGCCCGGAAGATGAGGTAGGTCTTGAGGGCTTTGTCGAGGGGATATTCCAGCTGATCGGCGCTCAGGCGAATGCATCCGGGGTGACGCTTGTCAAGGACGTCCAGTCAATACAGGTGCGCATGAAGGCTGATGCCATAGAGCAGGTTATTATTAATCTACTGATGAATGCCATTAATGCATCTTCAAAAGGATCGCAAATCCTGGTAAAGGTGCATCGGAGCGAAGGCGGAATAGAATTCTCAGTGGTCGATCACGGAATCGGCATGGACAATGATCAGGTAAAGAAGATATTCGACCCACTGTATACGGCATGGCCGCTTAAGACAGGTATGGGCCTCGGACTTTCACTGGCAAAAGAGATCGTCGATTCCCTGGGGGGTACGATTCGTGTGAGCTCCAAACTTGCAGAAGGCTCTACTTTCACGGTATGGATCCCGGAAGGTAAGGGGTAATGATGGAACATAAGATTTTAATTGTCGAAGACGACCTTGTTTTCAGGAACTACCTCTACCAGGTCCTTAAATACGACTATGACGTTACTGCTGTTCCTGGCCCGCTGGAGGCCATAGAAGCCATAAAACAGAGCCCCTACAGCCTCTTGATCACAGATCTCAGGATGCCCGACATGGACGGGAGGGCACTGGTCGAAAAGGTGCATGGCGAGCTCGATGCATCAATAATGGTGATCGTGATCACGGCCTTTGAGGATGACTGGCCCATGGATATCGCCATGTCATCGAACGTCTTCAGATACCTCCGCAAAGGCGCCTTTCTGCCGAGCGAGCTCAAGCAAAACGTGGAAAAGGCCCTTGAGGTGAGAGGCTCAATAGTGAGCCTTAATGAGTATAAAAGGCGGGCGGACATCTCGGAGACCCTCTATAAGGACGTATTCGACAACTCAACCGATGCACTTTTTGTCACCGATATCGACCTAAGGCCGTTGGCGGCGAACAAGCGTTTTGAAGAGATGTGCGGATACAGCCTTGATGTACTCAAGAACAAGACGCTCTTTGATATGATCTCCCATGATGATCGTGATCAGGCCCGGCAGGCCTTTAATGCCCAGATTCGTGGTGAAGGCCCGGGCTCTGTCAAGGTTAATCTGTTGCTTCATGATGGGGTAAAACGCCATGTAAAGGTATGGGCCAGGCTTGTCAAAGATATAAGGGGCATGGAGAATGCCGTTTTCTGTATTGCCCGGGACGTAGACCGGGACCTTGAGGCCCGACAAAAAGGGGATGCTGCCTTACAAGAGCTTCATAGGGAGATAAAAGAAAAGACACATGCCGTTGAAGTCCTGGAAAGAAAGCTGAGCAAACTCACCGAGCATGCAAAAGACATGATCATATGGCTGGATGGCGATTGCAGGTGCGAATATATCAACGCCGAGGCATTGAGGATATTCGGGCACTCATCCACGACACTATTAGGTAAAGAGCTCCCATGGCGGGATATCCTTCACCCTGAAGATCAGGATCTTATAAAAAAGATCAAGGTCCTTGCCAAGGATCGGGTAATCCGCGATGAAGGGGAGGTGCGGGTTTATTCCGGTTCACGCGCCCTGCACCATCTATCCTACAGGGTCTTCATGGAATATGCCGAAGACGGCAAACTCTTGGGTGTCGGCATCGTTGCTGAGGATATCACCCAGCAGAAACTGGCCGAGCAGGAGCTCAAAAACGCAAACCGTAAGATCCAGGAATTCAACGAACGCCTCGCAGGCGGTGTCAGCCAGAAGATCAAGGCCCTTCGGGAGAGCGAGGAACGCTATAAGAATATTGTGGAGGACTCGAGCGACATTATCTTCTCGCTGGATGGTGATGCAAGGATTCTTTACATGAACAGGAAGGGGCTCCAGATGTTGGGGATGAGCCTTGAGAAAGTCTATGGTCTCCATTGCAGCTCTTTCATCGCAGACGAGGCATCTGAGAAGAAGCTTCGAGAGATCATCAGCATAATGGACAGCAGTGATTATCATGAGCCCTTTGACCTTGCCATCGACACACCATTAGGTCGCAAGATCTACCGGGCCGATCTCGTGAAGATCGGTGAGAAGAACAGGCACGAGACCGTGTGTGTTGCAAAAGACATAAGCGAGGACATCGCCAAGAAAAAGAGGCTTCAGCTTCTTGCCAATATTGAGCATTACAGTGCGGATGCCATCATCGGACTTGATGGGAGCGGAGGGATCCTCTCCTGGAATCAGGGTGCACAGATGATGTTCGGCTGGAAAGAGGGGGAGATCATCGGCAAGGCCCTGTTCATCATGGTGCCCGATAATGATATCAAGGAAGCCGAAGGCATGCTCCATGAGGTCAGGTCCAAGGGGCTCGTCAAGGATCGCGAGGCCAAGTTGAGAACAAAGACCGGCCGGATCTTGGATGTGGGCATCACCTTGACCACGCTGCGTGACGAGGCTGATGGGATATCAGGCTTCTCCGCCATCATAATGGACCTTACCGAGAAGAAGAGGATGGAGACGGCACTCATTCAGACAGAGCGGCTTGCCGCCATGGGCAAACTGTCGGCAAGCATCGCACATGAAATTAATAACCCGCTCTATGGCATAAGGAGTTGTTTAAATCATGTCCTGAATGCCGAGAAGGGGAATGTTGATAACCAGTTCGTCAAGCTTGCCATCAAGGAAACCGACCGAATAGCGGACCTGATCCGTAACATGAAGACCTTCTACCAGCCGCACGAGGGGAAGGTCCAGAGCGTGGACATCCACGAGGTTCTGCGCGAGGTATTCATCCTCAACAGGAAATACCTGGAAGAAAACATGGTTAAGCTTGTCTTCAATCCTGTACGTTCGTTCTCCATTGAATGCATGCCTGAACAGATCAAGCAGGTCTTTATCAACATTGTCACCAATGCGGTAGAGGCAATGCCCGAAGGTGGAGTGCTCCATGTGGAGACGCACGAATCGGAAGACAGCCAGGAGATCAGGGTATCTTTCCGCGATACCGGGGTTGGAATTGCACGGGATGATCTCCCTTTGATATTCGACATGTTCTATTCCAAAAAACCCATGGTCAAAGGGGTAGGGCTCGGGCTGTCGGTGAGCTATGGTATCGTAAAACGCCACGGCGGTACCATGGAGGTGGCCAGCGAGGAGGGCAAAGGCACGACAGTAACCGTGACACTGCCCGTGAAGCCGCCTATCGCCCGGCAGATGCAGCTTGATCTGAAGTAGCATGGCTTCAGGCTTCACCTCAGGGTACGTCACCATCATCGGAAGGCCGAACGTCGGTAAATCCACATTCTTAAACCGTGTGCTCGAGGCCAAGCTTTCCATAACCACCAGCAAGCCCCAGACCACGCGTGACCGAATCCTCGGGATATGGAATGCACCCAACATCCAGGTCATCTTTCTGGATACGCCCGGAATACACATCTCGGATAAGGCACTGAACCGCTACATGCTGGCAAAGGCTGTAAGTACTATCGCAGATGCGGACCTTGTACTCGTCATGGCGGATCACCTGGATACGAAAGAAAAGCTTGAGGAGGTGGTCGGCTTTATCGCTGAGAAAGGTAAAGAGGCAATCCTGGTAATCAACAAGGTAGATCTCATGAGTGAGGCTTCGGCCGCATTAAAGCTCAGGGAACTGGGGCAGGTCTTCCGGTTCAGCTTCCAGTGCTGCATCTCCTCGACCAATGGGACAGGCATCGATGTGCTTTTAGATGAGATCAGGAAACGTCTCCCTGAAGGGCCCCAGTATTATCCCGACGACATGATCACCGATGCGCCCGAGCGGTTCCTGTGCAAGGAACTCATCCGGGAGAAGGTCTTCACCCTCACGAACAAAGAGATACCTTATGCAGTGGCAGTGGAGATTGAAGAGTTCCGCGAGGAAGAACCCGTATACATCAGGGCGGTCATCCATGTGGAGCGGCATTCTCAAAAAGGGATACTGATCGGTTCCCATGGGAAAATGCTCAAGGACATCGGCACACAGGCAAGATTTGAGATCGAGCAGCTTTTAGGGCACAAGGTCTTTCTCGAACTTTTCGTTAGGATCACCAAGGACTGGTCAAAAGATCCCAAGGCGTTAAAGGAACTGGGGTATCTATAATGCCTGTTGTCGCCATCGTGGGCAGGCCCAATGTGGGCAAATCGACCCTCTTCAACCTCCTCATCGGGGAGCGGCGCGCCATTGTCTGCCCGGTGCGTGAACAGACCCTCCTTGCCATTGAGGATGCCGACCTGATCCTCTGCCTGTTTGATGCCAAGTCACCCCCCACACCCGATGATAAAGAGCTGGTGAATCTTCTGCGGAAGACTTCGGCCCAGGTGATCTACCTTGCCAACAAGGTTGATGATCCTACCATCCAATATACCTCTGCTTCGCTGTATGAACTGGGGATCGATGAGCCCATAGAGGTATCTTCTCTCAATAGAAAAGGTATATCGGAACTGAAGGAAGCCGTGAGGAAACGTTTGGGCCCTCAGGCGATATTACCGGTGGAGGCTCAGACGGATGCAGTCCGTGTGAGCATCTTAGGCAGGCCTAATGTGGGCAAATCACTCCTCTTGAACAAGATAATCGGCGAGGACAGGGCTATTGTATCCCCGGAGGCCGGTACCACCCGGGATTATGTGGATATCTCTGTGGAGCGCACCGGTAAACAATATATTTTTGTGGATACCGCGGGTATTCGAAGAAAGGCACGAATTGATGACAGCATCGAGCGGTTCAGTGTCATGAGGTCCCTTCAGAACATCAACATGTCACATGTATGCCTGCTGCTCGTTGACCCGCAGGAAGGGCTCACCGATCAGGACAAGCGCCTGTGCGGCATAATCATAGAACACGGCAAGGCCTTTGTGCTGGTGGTGAACAAGTGCGACCTGATGAACGATGCCGAGCTGAAGAATGTTAGGGAGAATATCAGACATTCCCTCAGGTTCATGCCCGATGCCCACCTGGCATTCACCTCGGCCCTGACGGGCAGAAATGTCGATGGACTCTATCCCCTTATCGATACACTCTTTGCAAAGACTACAAACAGGGTCTCCACAGGAATCCTTAATCGTCTCTTAAGTGACATAACCGATTCACACACCCCGCCCATGATCAGGCACCGGCCGCTCAAACTTTACTATATCACCCAGACCGGCATCGTGCCTCCGCGATTTCAGGTCGTGGTAAATTACCCTGATTCCGTACCCGCGACATATTCACGATTCCTGGCTCACTCAATCAAAAAGGCATGCGGTATGGAGGGGATACCTATAATGCTTTCCTTTGCAGGGAGGAAAAAGGTGTAAATGTTTCTTCGATGTTATTCTCAAGGTATAGAAAGATGCATACGATAAGTGATCTTTGAAATATCAACAAGGAGGGTTATATGAAAAGTATCAAGATATATATAACAATATATGTACTGGCCCTTGTCTTCATGAGCGGTTCAGCATCAGCTATCGGATTCGAGATGTCTGTCGGAGCCTGGAAACAGGACCCCCAAGGAGATCTTTCGTATAAGGCCCTTTCAGCGCAAGACAGCCTGAGTATCAAGGATAATCTAAAATACAATGACAGAACAAAAGTTTTCGGCCGGATGAAGATTGAGATACCATTGGTCCCCAACATCTATCTCATGGCCACACCTATGGAATTCAGCGGCAAAGGGAGTAAGGATGTAACATTCAAATTCGGGAACAATACATTCAACGCAAATACCGCATTCACTTCAGAACTCAGACTCAATCACTATGATGTCGGCTTGTATTACGGGCTACCCCTGCTCAAAAAGGCAACTGCAGGATTCTTGAACATCGATATAGGGCTCGATGCGAGAATTATTGACTTCAAGGCCCAAATAACCGGCAAGGATTCAATAACAGACCTGAGTATTACGCAATCAAAAGCTATTACACTTGCTATCCCGATGCTCTTTATGGGTGTCCAGGTGAAACCGATAAAGTGGCTTGCTGCTGAAGGAGAAGTGCGAGCTATAACCTATGCAGGAAATTACTTTTATGACATTATTGGCCGGGTGAAGGTAAACCCGCTTGGTCCTGTATTCGCCTCAGCAGGGTACAGATACGAAAAAGTCAAAATTGATACAAATGATGTACTGGCCGAGGTAAACTTCGGTGGTCCTTTTGGTGAGGTCGGATTCGAATTTTAACAAGAGGTTTTCTCCGCGTTCAACTGAGTAAAGGGAGGGAGATTTCATAACTGTATAAAATCTCCTTGACTTACTTATAGATATGTGATTCTATAAATAGAAACAAGCTGGTCTTGTGGATCATTAGAGGACCGATTCAGTGAAAATGCAAATCGAGCGTGTAGTGAAATGCGTGATGGTGATTTTTGTATTTATATGATGGTACTTAAGTAGGGGTCCTTTCAAGCTGTCAGGACACCTATTCACCCTCACCAAAAAGAGTTGATGGTCGTCTGCCAGCTCAGTCCGGATAGATGATAGAAGGTTTATGACATACACGGGTAATAAAAGAATATTATGGAGGATTGTGCATGAAAGTTTTTCTTCGAGAAGATGAGATCCCAAGACAATGGTACAACCTGGCAGCAGACTTACCGACACCTTTGTTGCCACCTCTCGGCCCTGATGGCAACCCGATCAGCCCGGAGGCCCTTACACCGGTTTTCCCTATGAACCTTATCGAGCAGGAAGTAAGCCAGCAGCGGTGGATCGACATCCCTGAGGGTATTATCGAACTCCTCTACCAATGGAGACCATCACCGCTGCAAAGGGCTGTGTATCTCGAAAAGGCGCTCAAGACACCGGCCAAGATCTATTTTAAAAATGAAGGCGTTTCTCCGGCCGGCAGCCATAAGCCGAATACCGCTATTCCCCAGGCCTGGTATAACAAACAGTTCGGTATTGAAAAGATCTGTACCGAAACCGGTGCCGGGCAGTGGGGGAGCGCACTGGCATATGCATGCGCACTGATCGGTCTGAAGTGCAAGGTTTTTATGGTCCGGATCAGCTTCGAGCAGAAGCCTTTCCGGAAGCTTATGATGAATGTGTGGGGTGCGGAATGTGTTGCAAGTCCCTCCACCCTGACCCAGGCAGGGCGTGATGTCCTTGCCAAGGACCCGGACACGCCGGGCAGCTTAGGCATAGCCATCAGCGAGGCAGTTGAAGCAGCAGTCACCGACCCGACCGGGAAGACAAGATATTCCCTTGGGAGCGTACTGAACCATGTTATGCTCCACCAGACCATTATAGGTCTTGAGGCCAAGAAACAGCTTGAAAAGATCAATGAAAAAAAGGTGGATGTGGTCATCGCGTGCGCCGGCGGCGGGAGCAATTTTGCCGGCATCTCATTCCCCTTTGTGCTGGACAAAATCAATGGGGCTCAGATCGACATTATCCCGGTAGAGCCTTCGTCCTGTCCTACCTTGACACGGGCGCCTTTTGCTTACGACCACGGGGATGTCGCCAAGATGACCCCGTTGCTGCCCATGCACTCCTTAGGTCATGAATTCGTGTCGCCACCCATTCACGCAGGAGGATTACGGTATCACGGTATGGCACCCCTTGTCAGCGCTGCAGCTGTCGAGGGGCTGATCGCACCGCGGGCCGTGAACCAGCTCAAGTGCTATGAGAGCGCAATGCTGTGGGCAAGGACCGAAGGGTTTATCCCCGCCCCTGAAACAGCTCATGCCATTGCAGCAGTGATCGATGAAGCAATCAAGGCAAGAGAAGAGGGCAAGGAGAAGGTCATTCTCTTTAACTGGAGCGGGCATGGACTCATGGACCTCAAGGGTTACGAGAGCTACATGGAGGGAAAGCTCATGGATTATCCGTTACCTGAAGAAGAGCTCCAGAGGTCCATCAAATCCCTCAATGGCCTCCCAAAACCCAAAGTCGCAAAAACGGGGAAATGGTAGGGGAAACGAAGTCACCCTATGATGACTATACGGCCAGATGCCCAATGCTCGGGCATCTGGCATCTTTAATTTTCAATAATTTATACATCTTGGTGGGACTCAATGGTGGGACTTAATTGTCATCTATCTGATCCACGAGGCCCCAAAGATTCGGGTTAATCATCCTTAGGTATTTCTCTGTATTACGAGCTGAGGAATGTCCAAGTAAATCTGACACATCCTTCACCGATGCTAGTCCGGTCCCCATGATCTGAGATGCGTAGAAACGTCTAAGAGCATGGAAACCGAAATGACCTTTCCCCCGAAAACATATTATAATCTTAAGTGGGGAATATAGCATAGACATAATTTGTAGTAGCTCCGATCCGATCTGAGAGAGTGTATCCTTTCCGTAGGTTGTAAGATCAGATTGCAGCTAGCCCATTTTATAATGCTGTTATCAAAACATTAAATCAGAATTATGCGCCTTTGAACTTTAATGCCCTTAAGTGTTGCCATTATATAGAACATACTATAAATACTGCGAAGGAGAGCCTTTAATTGTGGAACATATCATAAATGATCGCAAATTTAAAATTGTTATGACGCTTCTCCTTGTTGCTGCTGTGATAGCAGTTTATATACAAGTCAGAGACTTCAGTTTTATATCATTTGATGATGATATTTATGTCTACAACTGCCCCCAAGTTCAGGAAGGTTTCACTCTCCAGAATTTTATCTGGTGTTTCAAAAGCATCCACGCAAACAACTGGCACCCTCTCACTTCGATCTCTCTCTTTCTCGATTCAACCTTTTTCGGCATAAACCCTACTGCATATCATTTGGAAAATATGTTCTTTCATATTGTAAATTCTATTCTGCTGCTTCTTGTCCTTTCTCTTATGACAGGATTTTTCTGGCGCAGTTTCTTTGTAGCTGCCATGTTTGCACTTCATCCTCTTCATGTGGAATCTGTAGCGTGGGTATCAGAACGCAAAGATGTTTTATGTACTATGTTCTGGATGCTTACTCTACTGAGTTACTGGTGGTACACAAAATCACCGAAAGTAAAAAGATATTCGCTTGTACTGTTATTTATGGTCCTTGGTTTTCTTTCAAAGTCAATGATTGTAACATTGCCATTTGTACTACTCTTGTTGGACTATTGGCCTCTTAGACGTTTTCAGGATTCAGATATATTCAAAGGAAGATTTCTCAACATTCTATGGGAAAAAATGCCTTTATTTCTGGTTGTTATGATATTCAACGTCATCACTTTTATGGTGCAAAATTATAGTGGGATGGTCAAGCCAACGGAATCCTTTCGGATAGATGTCAGAATCTTCAATGCGATCGTTTCATATGTTGCCTACCTTGGCAGTATGATCTGGCCAATAAAGCTTGCAATACTTTATCCATACCCTCTTCAGATTATGTTTATCAAAACTTTATTTGCGGGTCTTATGCTGTTTTTGATAACATTTATTGCCTTGAAGTTTATCCGGAAAGTTCCTTATCTCACAATGGGTTGGTTCTGGT
>JBEKLI010000034.1:0-9586 GCA_050010275.1 Desulfomonilia bacterium
AGGTCCGCCGCGGCCAGGGCGTCATCTACCTTGGCCCGGTCCTTCTTGCTCTGCTTGATGCGGTCGTACTTTAAGAGCAGCGATTTGTCCACGATCTTGCGTAAGCGGCCGTCCTTTCCCTTGTATTCGGCCAGTATGCCCTCAAGCTCTTTCATCTGGGCAGTGATCTTGTTCTTCTTCACATCAAGGATCACCTTGTCGGTCTCAAATGAGTTCCTTATCCTCTCCCGGTCGGCTGCCTTCTTTTCTATCTTTTCCATGATGGTTAGGACTTGCTCCTCAATGTCGGCCTTCCTCTTCTTGGCAAGGTCGATTTCCCGCTGCAGGGCAAGATATTCTTTGTTGGTCTTGATCCTCTTAATCCTGGCATCCGCCGCATCAAGGAGGGCCTGGTTTTCCTTCAGCTCCGCTTCAAGCGGTGTCTTTCTCTCCTCATAGGATGCAATCTCATCATCCACTGCATCCAAGGATTTCTTCCGGGCGCTTATAATGCTCTCGATCTCAGAGACCTCCTTGGGGAGTTCTCGTAAACCTTCTTCTGCCTTGAATATCTCGAGTTCCACATTCTGTAGTGCGATCAGATCTTCCAGTAAATCCTTCAACCTTTACTCTCCTTAGTTGTTATAGAGGGAAAAAATATCCCTGCCCTGGTAGGCATGGACTGCTATTCCCTTCAGCTCGTGTTTGAGCCTTTCTGTAAGGGGTTTAATAATAATCTCCTCTGATCCGAAGTGACCGAGGTCCAGCACATTCATGCTCGACTCTCTTGCATCGAGCCCGGCATGGTGGCGAACATCCCCGGTTACAAACGTGTCGCACCCCATTTCCTGGGCCTGTTGCCAGTAATCCATGCCGCTCCCCGGGCACACGCCGACCCTAAGCACATCCCTACCCGCATCGATGAGACGTGCACTCTTAATAGGCAATGTATGAACCCAACCGCCAAGTGGTGTCGGCATCTTGATGTACCCCACGCGCAAGGCCCCGTAGTTACTTATGTCATGTAGCCCAAGCATTTTAGCAAGCTCATCAGCAATACCCCCTGGTGCTTTATCAAGATTGGTGTGCATGCTGACGAGGTTAATCCGTGCCTCAAGAAGCATCGCAATCTTCTTTGCGATCATATCCTTAAGATCTATACGGGAGATGGGCTTAAAAATGAGGGGGTGGTGTGTGAGGATGAGATCCATACCCGTTTCCCTGGCAGCCTTGATAACCTCTAGAGTCGGGTCCAGGGCTACAAGTAGTGATTTGATCTCGCTGCATGGGTCTCCGACCATGAGGCCCACATTGTCCCACTCCTCCGCGGCCTCGAAGGGTGCTATCATATCAAGCACTGTCATCACGTCTTTGAGCATCATCATGCATGAATAAAAAAGGGATGCTTTGATAGCACCCCTTTTGTGTGGCCTTTGCCGCGTATCGTTTTCAAACAGTGATCATGTATAAAACCCGTTCTCACCCTTACTTCCTTAGCCCGATAATGGGCCCACCTGGAATCGAACCAGGGACCTACCGGTTATGAGCCGGTGGCTCTACCAATTGAGCTATGGGCCCTTCTGAGGGTTCATAGTCCAAACGAATTTGGGGTGTCAAGCACCTATTTGCCCTCTACGTGTTCAAGTATGGATACGATGTTAATACTTTCATTAATGGTTTTAATGCTTGATTCGATTTTTTCCAGCTGCTCGGCCAGTCCTGCCTTTTCCTGCTCGTCCTTTTCGATTGCAAGCTGATCGGCCACCATGGCCTTGAGTCCTTTGAGATAATCCAGCTCCCGGCTTGGCAGAGAAAGCAGCTTGGGGACCTCGGTCTGGGAACCGGAAGATGTCTCTCTCAGGTACTCCAGGTCCTCAGGGGATTCTGCTCGGGTAAGCCCGTGCTGCATATCGGTGTTGATGAAGGATACCTGGTCGTAGTAGAAGTTGAAGATTGTTTTGATCATACGGGCCCTATGAGAGAGTATTCCTTCGAGGTAACCCTTAAATTCGGAGAACTTCTTTTCGATCTTCTCCTCGATCTTACTCCTTTTCCCCGTATCGGTACACGTATAGTAATCTTTTGTAGTATCAGCGAAGAAGTCAAAATAGCTGTGCAGGGCCAGAAACATGCTGATGTCTCCCACAATATTGCCGTTGGTGGTGCAGGAGCTCGTGGACATGGCGCCTCCCCTTTTAATGATCTCCTGGGGTGCCTTCACGATCCAGTCGGTCCCGAAGAGTCCGGGGACATTGGTGACGGCTTCATACTTCAGACTATCCGCCCTGACCTTCTCGACCAGGGCACTGTCACGATAAATCAGGCCCAGTGCCTTGAGATTGGGGATAAGCGCCGCACAGATGAAGCCATATTCGTTGTCTTCATAGAAGCTGAAAATAAGGTAGTCAGGCGATGTCACGGTAAGGAAGTTGGGAGGGTAGTTCACCAGGATCTTCTCGCCATCGATCTCCCGGATTGTGGTGGGCTGTTTCTTAAGGATCTGTGCATAATTCTTGAAGACATCGTTTTGTGTAATCTGCGCTATGATCCTGCCGAATACCTTTTTAAACCTTTGTGCTGCCCTGCCGAACTCAAAGTTATTATACGTGAACAAGGGCTGCTTCAGCGCTATCCCTGTCCTGAAGAGCGTCCCTGTTGGGCTGTTGTTCCTTGAACAGAGCATGCTGATCTCATCCTGACGGGAGAGCATCCTTTTCTCCCAGCCCTTGGCCGGCGCAGACTCTAAAAACCCCATCGGGTATTTCTTCTCGTGGATCTTGTCGAGCCACTTCTGCATCCGGTCCGCCTTTTTTGCCGTGTCTCCCACACATGACAGCAAGACGTTCGCACCCAGGTCATACGCAGTGTCCAGCACCCGGTCCATGATGGCCTCTGAAGAGAGCTCGCCGAGACGGACATTGGCGTGGCGGATAACCGAGAGCACCTCCTGTTTGTCATGGGACAGAATCTTGATGGCCGGCAGGCCCTCGGGCGAGTCTATGAGCTCCTGGCGGTCAAAGGGAATGACATGATCGCGCTGAGGCTCTTCATCAAGGGTCTGCTCCAGATACTTGGTCCTCAGCTCGTGCTTGCCGTCAGCCTTCAGGCGGAAGATGGGGCTTCCCATCTTGTCATAACCTTCCAGGATTTTTGATTTTTCCGAACGCATGATCCCGGCAAGAATCTGCTGCACCGTAGGGATGTCTGCGGTAAAGGCCCCGAAAACTATATCTATCCAGACATCTTTATCGGTAAGCTCCTTGGTTTTTGCCCTGGCAAGGATATCTTCATTGTTCTCCATCGATGCATAAATGGCCTGAAGACCCATCCTTCCATTGGCACCCCTGATAGCAACCCTTATCACCGGAATCTTATCCCTGATATCCATGGCCTCCTCCAAGAAGTGTGTTGTTGTGCTGGCGTTAGAGTGAACCATGAAATGTATACCAGATCACAGGGAAACAGGCAAGGTAGTTACCTGGATTACAACAAGAAAATGACAAAAACCTCTATACCCAAAGCAACACAAGCTGCGGCAAGAGTGCACATACATTTCCGTTTTGCTTTTTCTTACTTCTCATTACTGATATATGACTATTATGCATCACGCGGACATCACCATAATCGGTGCAGGGGTCGTGGGTCTGGCAGCGGCCTGTGCACTCTCGGCAAAAGGCAAATCCATTATAGTTCTCGAAAAAGAATCCGGCCCCGGCAAAGAGACGAGCTCCCGCAACTCCGAGGTGATCCATGCCGGGATCTACTATCCCACGGGATCTCTAAAGGCCAGGCTCTGTGTCGAGGGATCCCGCCTGCTCTATACCTTTTGCGAGAAGCATGATATCCCTTTTCGTCCATTGGGAAAGGTTATTGTGGCAGCATCAGAAGGGGAAGAGCCTGCCATCGAGGGTCTTTGGAGACAGGGGACAGAAAATGGTGCAGAGGGGCTCATCATGCTCACGAAGGCCGAGTTGAACAAGAAGGAGCCTCATGTCAGCGGTGTGAGCGCCCTCTATTCTCCCCACACCGGGATCCTCGATTCGCACCGGCTCGTTAAAATACTCGAGGCCCTTGCTTTAAGCCAAGGGTGTATCATCTTGTACAACTCACCTCTGTCTTCCATCCATACATTATCTGACGGGTTTATGTGCTCTGTGGAGACAAGGCCTGCAGATAGCTATACCTTTAATTCAACGGCCCTCATCAACTCAGCAGGTCTCGATTCCGATACCATAGCCTCCATGGCCGGCATCGATGTTGAGAGTGCAGGGTATCGCATCTATCCGGTCAAAGGCCAGTATTTCCGCGTGCGCGGGAAGAAACAGGGGCTTGTAAACGGGCTTGTATACCCAAGCCCGGAAAAGAGTCTTACCGGCCTTGGTATCCACGTGACCAAGGACCTCTCAGGTTCGGTCAGGCTTGGGCCCGATGCCCGGTATGTGGATGAGATCAACTATGATGTGAACCCTGACCATGCCGGTGACTTCCTTCAGAGTGCCCGCAGGCTGTTGCCCTTCTTGGACGAGGACGATATCATGCCCGATATGGCTGGTATACGGCCTAAGATACAGCCACCTGATGGTGCGGTGCGGGACTTCGTGATCCGCCATGAAGCGGATCGGGGCCTTTTCGGTCTCATCAATCTGATCGGGATTGAGTCGCCGGGGCTGACCGGCTGCCTTGCCATCGGCGAAATGGTGAGAGGGATGCTGGAAGAAGCGGGCCTGCTCTAATCCGTGCTATAGACTGTTCGACCCTCGACAAGGGTACGTACCACTTTCCCGGTAAAGGTCCATCCAATAAAAGGTGTGTTTCGCGACTTGGAGAAGATCATCTCCTCGGTAAGTGTCCAGACGGCATCCGGATCAAAGATAGTGACATCGGCACGTGAACCCGGACTCAGCTTGCCTCCCTCAATGCCTAAGACCTTGGCAGGATTTTTGGTCACACAGGCCAGGAGCTGGGAAAAATCTATATCAAAGTCGAGGTGAAGCTTCATGAGTGCGGGCAGCAATGTCTGAAACCCAATGATGCCGAAGGGGGCCAGGTCAAAGTCCAGGTCTTTCTCATCCCTCGCATGCGGCGCATGGTCGGTGGCAATGCAGTCGATCAGGTTCATCCTGACCCCTTCAATCAACGCGTGCCTGTCTGCTTCATTCCTTAGGGGCGGATTCATCTTGTAATTCGCATTGTATGTCCGCACACCCTCCTCGGTAAGCAGGAGATGGTGTGGTGTGGTATCACAAGTTACCTTTGCCCCCTGCAGCTTGGCTGCCCTGATGATCTCCAGACTCCCTTTGGTGGATATATGGGTGATGTGGACAGGGACTCCGGTGTACTGTGACAGCAGCACATCTCGGGATACCATGATCTCCTCTGTCAGAGAAGGGATGCCCGCAAGACCGAGTTGAGACGACAGCGCACCTTCGTTCATCACGCCTGAGCCGGCGAGGTTTTTATCCTCACAATGAGAGATCACCGGAAGCGAAAAGGTGGAGGCATACTCAAGCGCCCTTCTCATTATGGATGCACTCTCTACGGGCCTGCCGTCATCCGAAACGGCTATGACGCCCGCCTCCTTCATAAGGCCCATCTCTGCGAGCTCTTTGCCTTGTTGCCCCTTGGTGATGGCCCCCACCGGGAGCACCCTCACCATACCTACGCTTGATGCCTTCTTTAAAATATACTGGGTCACGGTCGGGTTATCATTGACCGGCTCTGTATTGGCCATGCAGACCACGGTGGTGATGCCCCCTGCTGCAGCTGCCTGACTTCCGCTTGCGATATCTTCCTTGTATTCATACCCGGGCTCTCTCAGGTGGGCGTGCATGTCGATGAGCCCTGGAAGCACCCACAACCCCTTCGCATCGATAATCTCTTCCCCGGATGGTGTTAGTCCCCCTGCCGGCCGGATATCCTCGATTCTCCCATCCCATATGAGAATATCCGCCTGCTCGTCACGGTTATTTGCTGGGTCTATAAGGCGGCCACCCTTAATCCACATTGACATTTCCTCCTAGCGAAAGGTACAGGAGGGTCATCCTGACGGCAACCCCGTTTTCTACCTGATTGAGGATAATCGAGCGGCTCCCGTCTGCGGCGTCATGGGTGATCTCCACACCCCTGTTCATGGGCCCCGGGTGCATAATGATTGCATCTGGTTTCATCTTATCCACCCGCTTCTTGTTGAGACCGTAGAAGTACGCATATTCCCGTTCGCCTGAGAAGTATTGTTCGTGGATCCGCTCTTTTTGTACCCTGAGCATCATGATTACATCCGCTTCGCTCACGACAGGATCAAATGCCGTTGCAATATTCACACCCCAGGTTTCCACACCTACAGGAAGAAACGTCTTCGGCGCTACGACGGTGACATGGGCACCGACCTTTTTGAGTCCGTAGATATTTGACCGGGCGACCCTTGAATGCAGAATATCTCCAACAATAGCTACATGCAGACCATCGAGCTTGCCGAAGTGTTCTTGCATGGAATACATGTCCAGCAGGGCCTGTGATGGATGTTCATGTGTTCCGTCTCCTGCATTGATAATGGAGCAGGGCAGTTCCTGGGCAAGTTTCTTGGGAAGCCCTGCATAGGGGTAACGGATCACGATGCAGTCGGGCGACATGGCCATGACATTGAGCGCGGCATCCATTATGGTCTCGCCTTTTGCAAAAGAGGACCCTGATGCGGACAAGGCCATGGTATCCGCACTCAGGCGTTTTGCTGCAAGTTCGAAGGACAGTCGTGTCCTGGTCGATGCCTCATAGAAGAGCAGCACAACGGTCTTGCCCCTCAGTGCCGGGACCTTTTTGATGTCCCGCTTGCTGATCTCCTTGAAAGACTTGCTCATGTCTAATATGGTGTGGATTTCCTCACTCGTCAGGTCCTGTATGGCAATAAGGTCCTTGTGAGGCCAGTTCATCTTTTCACCTCGCTGATGATAACCCCAGGTATGTTCTCCTTATCAGCGGAAGTCTCGAGCTTGATGACCTGCTCATCAGGCAGGTTTATCTTCATGCCAACAAAATCAGCTTGGATGGGCAGTTCCCTTCCACCCCTATCAAACAGCACCAGCAGGTAAATCCTGCCCGGTCGGCCCAAGTCTACTATGTGATCTATGGCAGCCCGTACAGACCGTCCTGTATAGAGGACATCATCCACAAGTATGATATCTTTGTGGTCAATGACAAAGGGGATGTCCGTACTCCTGACCTCAGGATAGAACTTTCTCCTCGTAAGGTCATCCCGGTACAGGGCGATATCCAAAACCCCCAAAGGGATCTGTTTTGCAATCTTTTCCTCAAGGAGTTTCACCAATCCTCTCGCAATCAGCTCGCCCCCGTTTCTTACCCCGATAAAAGCCACATTGTCCCATGCGCTGATGGAGTTCATGAGCTCCTCGGTGAGCCTGACAAGCATCGAGTGGATCTCTTTGGGACCTCTTGGTATCTCTGCCATATCCGACTCCTAGTATACGAGATGACCTATACGCCAGTAACGTATCCAAGGATTTTCACTCATCCATGAGAAATAGATGATGAATGCCTTGCCTTTGATGTTCTCTATGGGGACTTGTCCCCAAAAACGGCTGTCATAGCTTTGATCTCTGTTGTCTCCCATCACAAAGACATGCCCGGGATTGACAGTTATCGGACCAAAGAAATCCCTTACCTTGTTAGTTCCGATATTGATGGAAAAGGGGTCTGTGTATTTTTCATTCGGGATCTCAAAGCGCTTTCCATTGAGGAACACCTTCTTATCTTTGATCTCAATCACATCACCAGGCAGACCGATCACCCTTTTTACAAAATCCATGTCATGGTTCATCGGGAAGGTAAAGATGATGACGTCTCCTCTGGCCGGAATCTTGTCGGATCCCCATATCTTCTTGGTTGTAAACGGCATAGTGAGGCCATAGGTGAACTTGGTGGCAAGGATATGATCGCCTTTCAGCAGGGTATCTTCCATGGAGGAGGAGGGTATCCTGTAGGCCTGGAGAATGAAGGCCCGGATAAACATAGCTATCACAAAGGCGACTACGAGGGCCTCTGCCCAATCCCTTGTAGCACTCTTATTCTTGACCTTCCTCAAAATCTCCTCCTTTGTGACACTATAGTTGCTGTTTCTCAGGACCCTTAAAGTTTTCTTAATTAATTAAGCGGCCCATGCACTGTTTAACAGAATTGCACGTTTTGCTAAAGATGATTCTCATAACCTTTGAATACCATGGATGCCGGAGGAGTAGTAGCTCCATGCCGCATCCCTTAAGCCATTCGTCAAAACAGAGGAGAATACGCTTAACCCCTTACGCCGTTCCTTTTGCATGCTGCAGATACTCATGCACAAAGTTTTCTAAGGATGCCTGCCATATGGGCATGAGCTTGCCGGTTTTTGTGGTGAACTTTTTCGTTGAAAGGATCGAATAGGCAGGCCTTATTGCCGGCAGGGGATATTCTTTCGTGCTTATCGGTATCACCTTTGTGCCCAAGCCTAAAAACTCTATTGTCCTGCTTGCCAGATCGTACCATGTGGCCTTGCCTCTATTGCACACATGGAATATTCCCCGCGCATCGATTTCCATAAGCTGGGTTATCGCCTTTGCCAAGTCGAAGGCAAACGTTGGTGAGCCCCATTGATCGTTCACGACACGGATACTTTCATTGATCTGAGCGGCAGAAATAATCGTCGATACGAAGTTCCTCCCATAAAGTCCTATGAGCCATTGTGTCCTGATGATGACGTAATCATCCACCTGATGCCTGATGGCATTCTCGCCGGCGAGCTTGCTCACGCCGTAGGCATTTATAGGGTTCGGAAGGTCCTCTTCGATATATGGTGATCCCTTGGTCCCATCAAAGACATAGTCGGTGCTGATATGAAGGAGTTTTACTTTAAGCTTCCTGCAAGCAAGCGCCAGAAGCTCCGGCCCTTTTGCATTGAGCGTAAGCGCTTCTTCCTCGTGTTTCTCAGCGCCATCGACATTTGTATACGCTGAACAATTGATTACCCATGCGGGACGGAAGGAGGTAATGGCATACCTGATCTGATCCTGCCGGGTGATATCAAGCCGGTTATCATTTGATGTGATATCTGTTCCCCAGACCTCATGTCCGTGTATCTCCAAGTCCTTCACGACATCTCTTCCCAGCATGCCCCTGGCTCCGGTCACAAGCACTCTCATCGGTTGCCGTACATCCTTTCATAATAGCTTATGTAGTCACCGGACATGATCCTTTCCCACCAAGGCTTATTGGCGAGGTACCAATCTATCGTGGAGGAAAGCCCGTGGGCGAAATCTATGGAAGGCCCCCACCCGAGTTCGCGGGCGATCTTCGAATAATCCATGGAATACCGAAAGTCATGACCTGGCCTGTCCTTCACGAAGCGGATCAATGTTTCGGGCTTGTTCAGATGCCCCAAGATGGTTTGTACAATCTCGATGTTCTCCTTCTCCGATCCGCCTCCAAGATTATATACCTCTCCCTTCACACCCTTTTCCGCCACGGTGACGATACCTCTGCAGTGATCCTCCACATAGATCCAATCCCTCACGTTTTTACCTTTCCCGTAAACAGGCAGCTCTTTATTATTCAGTGCATTCAC
>JBEKLI010000035.1:0-9732 GCA_050010275.1 Desulfomonilia bacterium
GGGTACAATTTCTATTCACTAATCACTATTCACTCGTCACTCATATCTGATCACTGGTCAGTGACCACTGATACTTACACCTTCCCATCCCACTTACTGAAATTCTCAAGGATCTTCAAACCAGGGTGTCCGCTCTTTTCCGGGTGGAACTGGGTTGCAAAGACGTTCTGACGGGAAATGGCCGAGGCGAACTCGATCCCATAGGTGGTCTGCGCCACAACATATTGCTCTTCGGCAGGGTCGGGATAATAAGAATGGACAAAGTAGAACCAGGCATCACTTTCTATGCCGTACAAGAGGGGGTGGTCCTTTGTCCTGACAATGGTGTTCCACCCCATGTGAGGTATCTTCTTGCCCATGTCAGGAAATTTTCTGACAGTACCTGGAATAATCCCGAGGCACGTTGCAGTGTCCTCTTCGCTGGATTCAAAGATGATCTGCGTACCAAGACAGCCCCAGGTGTTTGAGAGCCCGTTCAACGGATCTCAGGTTGCCGGCCCTATAGTCGATGATGGCAATCATGGCACGTACACCTTAACATCGTTCGCAACCCTTGTGGCTGCTCATTGACACGCATAAAAGGAAGAAGCAAAGGATCTCTGAACATAGCACTCGACCTGCAATATAGGTGAAGTAAGCCGCTTATAATGCGATCCAGGCACCGATATAGGCTATCACCAGCCCTACAAGCAGGGCTATGGATCCCACCTTCGTCCTTGTTTCAGCATTTGTGAGCAGACCCAGATAACCTGTGAACTTCTCCTGCTGCTGCTCAGATGGATTTAACATGGGTGAGATCATGCGGGCAGTATCGATGATCTTGGTAAAGGTGGTCTCCTTCACCAGCAATACGATGCAGCTTGCAATGATGACGATGTACCCGTTCAGCATCATGAAGATGCCAAGGATGAATCCCGATATGCCTATCCTATGCTGAAGATCATGCGAGGGCATTTCTATCTGAATGGGCGCCACAACCTCTTCGTGATGACCCTCACCACAACTCAGTACCATCATGGAACTGACGATCAAGACCATGAGAAGACCGGTTTTGCATATCTTCACGAAAAGGCCTCCAAATTCAATTTGCACCGAACTATACCTGCAGCTTCCAATTTGTGTCAACTCCCTTTAAAGTCTTCAAGGCTTTCATGCCGATCTATTATATAAACCAATACCTGCAGGGGGTGATCCACGTGGGTGAGTTTGATGATCTCATAGAGGAATTTGTAACCGAATCAAAAGAGCATATAGCCGACATCGAAGACGATCTCATCAAGATTGAGTCCGACATGGAGCACGTAGACCCCGAGGTCATCAACCGGGTGTTCAGGGCAGCCCATTCCATAAAGGGCAGCTCAAAGTTTCTTGACCTCAACAACATCGGTGACCTCGCCCATAAGATGGAGGATGTGCTCAACCTTATTCGCTCAGGAAAGCTCATACCATCCAGCGATGTAGCCGGGCCCCTGCTCATAGCGGCCGACATGTTAAAGAACATGCTTGAAGATGTAACCTCAAGCAATGATATGGATACCTCGGAGCATATCGTACAACTCCAGAAGATCCTGGATGGGGAAACCGCTCGAGAGAAAAAACCTCAAAAAGCCTCACCTGTCAAAAATGCGGCTGATCCACTTGCAATATTAAACGCAAATATGGATACCATCAGGACCAAGCTCGGATCGGCTCAGGTCTATATTCTTACCATAGACACGGCAAAAGGCGATATGGATCATATCAAATCCGAGCTCAGAAACTTAGGTCAAGTCATCGCCCAAAAGACAACACCGGACGGCAAACTTGTAACACTCTTTGCCACCATTATGGAGTCCGACATGGTCCCGCTCGCCCTGGGGTTGGACAAAGATTCTTTTATCCAAGTGGATGAATCCATGTTGAAATCAACGTTCCTACAGCCGCAGAAACCCAAACCTGAGGCCCAAGTGAAACCGGTTCAAAAACCTGCCTCAAAGGTACAAGCAAAGCCCAAGCCTGTTGTATGTGAAGAGGGAGAAGAGGAAAGCGAATACCGCACCGTGTCTTATGATGTGCCCAATGCCAAGGAGATGATTGCCTCCCTTAAGGATGAAGTGCAAGCTGCCCAAAAGGAAGACAATACTTCCTTCATTACCTTCACTCTCGACAACGAGGTCTATGCTGTACCCATACAGACCATCGAGGAAATTATCGGCCTGCAGGAGATCAGCCTGCTGCCTAATGTCCCTGATTTCATCAAAGGGGTCATCAATCTGCGTGGTGAGATCGTGCCCATTATGGATCTTAGGCTCAAGTTCGGACTCGAAGCCAAGGAATACACCCCCTTTACCGTATTCCTTATCGTGCGGGTGGACGAACGGCTTATGGGCATGGTGGTAGACAACGTGGCCGATGTACTCGTCATCGAACCGACCAAGGTCCAGAAGAAGCCGGCTTTCTCAGCCAAGATCTCTACTAATTTTATCGATGGGGTCTATAAGGACGCCCAAGAAGACCTGGTGATCCTGGTAGATGTTCCTTCCCTCATCAAGCCCGAGGAGTGGGACCTGGCCTATATCTGATCTGGTATCTGCTCAAGGCTTTTTAGGAATGAAGAATGAGTAGATAAGCAGACCCACCATACCTGCAGAGATCCAGGTGTCTGCCATATTAAAGGTCGGCCAGCGATAAGCCCCGATGTGAAAGAGTAAGAAATCCACTACCTCATTGAACATAAGCCTGTCCGTGAGGTTTCCCAAGGCACCCGCGATAATCAGGCTGAAGACCGCCTTGAGCATCCAGGAGTCCTCTATTGTCCTCCAGAAAATAATGAACATGGCCCCGCATGCGATTACGGTGATGACGGCAAAGAACAGGGTCCGGTAAGCTTGGGGCAGGCCTTGCAACATGCCGAAGGCCGCACCCGTGTTCCTGGCATGGATGATGTCGAAGAAACCGGGGACCACGGTAAACCCACTGCCGATTTCCATATGGGTATAGACCAGCCATTTGGTCAACCTGTCTATGAGAAAGCAGGGAAGAGCCAGGAGACCCATCCAAGCTGCCATTGTCTTAATCTTCATTTTACTGCCCTTACCCGTTATTGTCAGTGATAAATAAACTGTTTTGATTCAGACCTCACAAAGCATAAACAACAGATGCATGCAAGATCAAAGAGTAAAAGCAAAGAAACCGACTGTGCTTTAATGCCTTAAACACATTGGTTGGTATGTCTGCTTCAAGTTGTGTACATAAATGGCCGAATAGAAAGAGTAGAATGGGATATAATATATTATTGGTTGATGATTCAAATGTCGTAAAGGCAGTGCTCATGAAGATCCTTGCCGGATCTTCTCTGACCATCAATCAGGTATTCGATGCAGCCAATGGTGTAGAGGCGCTGAAAGCTCTGAATACGAATGAAATCGACCTTGTGATCACCGATATCAACATGCCTGTAATGGATGGTTTTGAGCTGATAGAGAGAATGCATTTAGACATCATGCATAAAAATATACCCGTGATAGTCATTTCCACTGAAGGGAGTCTCACCAGGGTTTCATATCTCGAAGAAATGGGCATTAGGGGCTATGTGCGCAAGCCATTTGTTGCAGAGGATATACTTTCAGCCATCAACGAAGTACTGGGGGGCTGAGATGGGGGATAATCCTACCGAATGTCTTATGGAGGCCCTCGGTCACGTGCTTGTCTCCATGGTGTCTATGTCACCACGCATAATTGAAGCCAAGGATATGCCCGAGATGAAGGGTGATGCGCTTAATATACGAATCGAATACAGCGGCAAGCATGCAGGCGAGCTTGGTCTCATCATGGAACGTCCCCTTGCATCGCAGATTGCCGCACGTATTCTTGGGTTGGGAAGTACGGACGATGTCTACGATGACATGATCGAAGATGCAGTGCGTGAGCTCATCAATGTGGTGTGCGGGCATTTTGTTACGCTGATGTACGGTTATACACCGGTTTTAAAGGTTTCCATGCCTAAGGTGTTCCTTCTCGGGAGCCCGGCGTGTAATGTGCTTCTGGCAAACCCGAATGTCTGCACAATCATGGTGGATGATCTCCCTCTATTGGGTCTGGTACGAGTCCGGTAGAGATCTTAAGCCATTAAAATTTATCTCTGTCCATTCTCTCTCCTGTCCAGTTCAAATTTGTAACCTGCATTGAGGAATGCCCGATTCATCCGACAAGTTATACGAGCCTTATCACGCTATCATGTAAGAGCGGCAGGCTCTGAAGGAGGTAAGATTCATGAAGGTTATAAAGACATCTTTTGTTCGTATTTTTTTTCTCATTCTGATGTGCTTATTCATGAGCAGCATAGCTTTTGCAGAAAAAACACTGGTATTTGCGGTCAATGCTAACTGGCCCCCCATGCAGATGAAAGACGGCAAAGGGAATGTACACGGGTATGAGATCGACCTGTTGAAGGCTATCGCTGCAGAGGCCGGTTTCAAGTTCAAGATGGTGAATGCTTCCTGGAGGAATATGTTCAATGATCTCAATGCTGGCAAGTATGATGCGATCATGGCATCCGTGAGCATTACTGACGGCAGAAAGGAGAAGTTTGACTTTTCCGATCCCTACTTTACTGCCGAACAAATCCTTTTAGTCCCCAAGGCAAAGGTAAATGCACGGCTTGCCGGCAAGATGATGGCGGTTTTTAAATTAACAACAGGTGCAGAGGCTGTCAGGAGCACTCAGGGCTGCAACATCACCTACTATACGGTCGAGGAGACCGAGCAAGCCTTCAAGGACTTGTCCAGGGGTTTTGTCGACGGCGTGCTCTGCGATTCACCAGTGGCCTATAACTATGCCGCCAAGTACAATGGCAAGCTTGCCATGAGGAGCGACGCATGCGCCTTGGCAAAAAAATCAGCCAATGAAGAATACGGGGTCGTGGCAAAGAAAGGCGACTCTGAAACCCTTGATCTCATCAACAAAGGCCTGAAGGCCGTCAAAGAAAAGGGGATTGAAGCAAAGATCAAGGATAAGTGGTTCAGAGAGATCATCCTGGCTTCCGGTGCTAAGACACAAGACTCCAAACTGGCATCAGAGATCATGACAGGCCCCCAGAACTCACCGGCCTCAGGCAAATAACCCAACTTATTTAGACAATTATTGCGTATTATGAGGCTTTCTCCTGCCGATACGGCAGGAGAAAGCCTGTTCATCGATTTGATGGGTTCTGCTTCTCTGACTTAAATATATATCATCATCGATCATGCTCGCGATAACCCCGTAAATCACAAATTCTTGTATACCTCTCACATCCTCTTCATGATAAACTCATCTAAACTTATTAAATGTGCCCAGAGGATCGATAAGAAATGTTATGAGAATAATCTATCTGACCGACATACACGGCGATTTTGAGCGTGTGAAAAACCTCCTCTCGGAGACGGTTGCGCAGCTATACATCATTTCCGGCGATCTCATCGACATTCCTTTTTACAACATGGAGACCTCCATCCGGTATCATGAGCTCCAGTCATATTTCCACGGTCTGAGAATGAGCATGGGAGAGGAGGATAAGTTACTGGAGGATTTTGTTGAACAACTCCTTGAGAGTCCCAATGTTACTGAAGAGATCGAGGAAAAAGGAACTAAATATCAGCAATATACCATTCGGGCACGTCGTGTGATGCAGCAGAAATACAAGGTATTGAAAAATATCATCTCCATGAAAAAGAAATCTCGTGTCTTGTGCCTGCCTGGCAATTACGACATGGACCTCAAATACACGGCCCTGCATGATAATGATCTGCATCTGCACTGGTATAAGATTGATGACTTTCGCATATGCGGCTATGGCGGAGCCGAAGTATGGACCCCGGGGATACCGGAACGGTATATCGTGAGGTACCAGGCCGGCATGAACACATATGGGAAAAGAAATGGGAAGAAAAACGAGATGTACCCCTTCTTCCGGGTTGTCAAGCCGGACATCATCGTGGCCCACCAACCTGCCTACGGGGTGCATGACAATACTACGGCAGGTGGGGCTTTCGGATCACCTGTATTACGCACCTATTGCGACGACAACCCGGTACTCTTATGCCTGACCGGCCATGCTCATGATTCCTGGGGTGTGGCCCTCCATGAGAACACCCTCTACCTCAATCCATCCAATTTTGGAGAAGTCACCGGACCCACCGGGGAGGTAGCAGAAGGCGGTTTTTTCTACCAGATCGAGACCGATCATCTCAAGGTGAAGAGCATCATTTTTAAGAAGTTCTACGATGGAAGGATATTCGACATAGCCGATTACTACCCTGATGGGAAAAAATGGGTGGAAAAGATTATTGACCATGAACGCTACGATGCGCTGAAGAACCGACAGAACTTTGATATGAAGGATATTAAATACTCTCATATCCCCCAGATACAGCTCTTCAAAGAGATCAAGGAATTCTTCCGGATGTTTCAGACCCCTGAGACCGAAGATCGCGTCGACAAGCTTGAAGAGGTGGTACAACTCCTGGAAGACAAGATCCCTGGCGACATCGCTATGGATGTCATGGGTTCGGTGAACATGGGCACCTCGCAGGCCGGTTCCGACATCGATCTGGTGCTCTATCTGAGATGCAAGTCCGACTGCGCCGACGGCCATAATGATTGCATATTCTCCCAGAGTGCTCAATTCATGATCAGGGAATACCTGGGTCACGAGTACGAGCCTCATTTCTTGGATTGTATCGATCTCAACCGGGTGGAAAAAAGCATCATGGAAAAGAACTTCGAATGTGAGACTCTCCAGCGTTTTCTTGCCTACCGCTCCATTTGTCGACCAATCAATTATCGTGTAATCGCGCCCATTGAGGACATGCTCAACCAGGACATAATCTTCAAAAAGGAGGTGGAGGGGAGCATTCAGTCTTATATTCAGATCTTTTCAAACACCTCGGCGAATGTAAGATCACTCAAAAAATATGAATCCCGGCTGAACGAGTTGGGAATAAAGGTGCCTGAATCAATCAAACGCACTATCAAGCAGTATCTGAACGAAAACTGATGGAATAGCCTATTCACCTGTTATAAACCTCCATCTTAAATCGGTCGATGAAATACCATCTTGATAATATCCGTGAGACTGATGAATCGCTGATCTCCATTTATGCCCCACGAACATCACCCGGGCCATAATCTCATATCTGCCGACCTGCCCCAATGTTCGGCATCACTTATATGTCAGGATTTACTTTTCCTTCCAATAGAGTTATAGGAAACCAAAGTCTTTATATGAATACATACTATAGGGCATATACAATGAAAAATTATCTTTACAAACTCATCATATATAGTGTTACGGACCTCTGCTATAACAACTGTCTGAATTACTTCCCTTCAGGTTCCAGGATCCTGGATGTAGGTATCGGCAATGGTATGATGCTGCGTAATTACCATTCACTGATCAAGTCCAAAAACTTCTCAATCGTCGGAATCGACATAAACAAAGAATACTTAAGCCATTGCGGCACTCTGATCAGGAATTGCGGACTCGAAGACCAGATCCGGATTTTCCACGAGCCGGTGGAATGCTACGAGCCGCCTGAGCAGGGGTATTTCGATTTCATCCTGTTCAGCATGAGCTTCATGCTTTTCAATGATCAGGAACTGGTGCTCGACCGCATTAGGGGTTGGTTGAAACCGGGCGGAAAAATACTCTTTTTCCAGACCATGTTCCATGATCGTTCTTTATTTATGGAGTTCATTAAACCCAAGCTCAAATATTTCACTACCGTCGACTTCGGGCGGGTTACCTATGATGAAAGCTTCTTTGACTTGCTTCAAAAGAAGAGGCTTGCCATTGAAGAGGACAGACTCATCAAGAAGGAATGGTTTAAGGGTGAATACCGCCTTATCATATCCAGCCTGGAAAACGGGAAAGCCGCAAAGAGTGCGGCGAGAGTATCCAGGATCGAGCCTGCTTATCTGAGGCCCCGTCAATTGAAAAAAGCGGGAAGAAAATCCCACACCGTCGAATATTAAGCCCCCGGCCCTTTTCCTTCATCAATACTATTCGGGTTGGATTTCCGGTAGAAGGTTCGGGTTTCATGCCGAAAAAGAGGTTCTTGATACTATATGCCCCTGACACACTCAAACAACATCTCACATGAGATGTATTTAAAGAATCCATGATTCAAGGATTCTTTAAGAAATACATCATCACACCGATTACGGCCCTGATGAGACAGGGACTCACACCGCAGATACTTGCCTTAAGCATGGCCAGCGGCATTATCATAGGCACATTTCCCCTTGTCGGCACCACAACGGCCATTTGTACCATGGTGGCAATCGTATTCCGTATGAACCTCCTTGTTGCACAACTTGGAAACTGGCTGGTATACCCCTTACAGCTCCTTCTGATCGTGCCTTTTATTATCATGGGCGAGCACCTCTTCGGGTCGCCCTCCACTCTGGATCCATCTCACCTGGTAACCTTGCTCCGCACCGATCTCTGGACAACCCTTCAGCTGTTCTCGAAAATGATCATCCATGCAACGGCTGCCTGGGCACTCTGTGCACCTCTGGCCTTTGCGGCTGTTTATGCAGTGCTCTACCCCCTTTTCTGGCACCTCCATGCTCGTTTGGAGCGTAATAATCCCGCCTGATTGAAATGCTTCAAACCTTTGCCGGATTAAAATAGGGAGAGTGCCCTCCTCAATTTGAGATAAACGCATGAAATGATTTACTGTGAACATCATTGCATGCACCCTTTACTTGCAGTATAGGTCCGCTCATGATGAACCGGAAATGCATCCTTCTCCATGTATGCTGCGCGCCATGCTCCACTGCCGTGGTGGAGAGGCTGCATGAGCAGGGATATGATGTGGTACTATACTTCAGCAACTCTAACATCCATCCTGAGGAAGAATATCTTAAAAGGCTTGACGAAACCCGGAAACTCGCCGAGGTGCAGGGTCTTGACCTTGTTGAAGACGTGTATGACCATGATGCATGGCTCGCTCACATACGAGGTCTTGAAGATGAGCCCGAGCGAGGGAGACGCTGCCTCAAATGCTTTGAATACAACCTGGGCAGAGCATCCGACATGGCGCAAAGGCTTGGAGTTCCTGACTTCACCACCACGCTCACCGTAAGCCGCCACAAGTCATCCAAAGACATCTTCGCAGTGGGAAGCACAATGCCCGGATTCCTTGCCCTGGATTTCAAGAAGCAGGACGGTTACGCCCGGAGCATCAAACTCAGTATCCGGTTCAATCTCTATCGCCAGGGGTATTGCGGATGTGAGTTCAGGAAAAGATAGTACATTTGCTTTTTCCCCGTATGAACATATAGAATGATTATATTCCTGCATCCAAAAATAACCCGGGTATGGAGGTGAGTCATGGCGGGAAAGATCTTTTATCGTGAGAGGACAAAGGCAGGCCAAGGCGAGAAAAAACCCAGATTCTTCCTGGTGGCCGTGGCGGGTTTGGACCTGAAGTTCCATGCCAAGCACGTCCGCAAGACCGAACTCGATAGGATAGCCAAAGAGTTAGGTGCGGAGCTTATCCTCCTTGATCGTTCCCAATCGCAGCACTGTTGTGCGTTACTACATTGATGCTTGGATCTGCAGGTCTCCTCTCTGTTGCGATACACTGAATGTTTAGAGTAGGTGGGTCTATCCTTCTACGTTTCTGCATCATGACCTCTAGTATGGGGCAATCTTCAATAACATGCTCAAAATATTTACAGTAATTGCACGTAGTGCATGGGTTGGTA
>JBEKLI010000036.1:0-9379 GCA_050010275.1 Desulfomonilia bacterium
GGGATGTCAATGCCGTTTGCACGTGCTGCATCGATAATGGTCATGGTTTTTTCCACAGCGCATGTCTTTTCATCGATTCTCATCGAGATCATTTCTTCTTCTCCAATCTTAGTTTTCAATGATGGCTGTAGAGACTATCGGAATAGGTAAAGCTTCCATTACCAGACTTGATGATCCGTGATACGTACTCGAGTATGCTGGGATCGTTGCAATACTTACTTCTGGTGGTATCATTCATGATATACCATCCATTCTCTCGTTAATCCCACATCCATCCTGCTCTGAATCTGTCATGACCAGAGTAGCAAGTTTCATTCCAATGACATATTCATTGCCGTATACTGTATTATCAGCCAGTTATAGATATCTGATGGGAGTGATCACTCCACGAGTTTATCGGTTCGTTATGGTCTAAAGAAAGAAACGTTCAATTCTGGATCGTACCCGAGTTTGCTCTTGACTCAAGAATGTACATGAACCTAAAAAGACGTTCTCATGACCGGTGTCGTACTCATAGGCGGGAAGTCCAAACGGTTCGGCAGCGACAAGGTGCTTTCACAGTTCAGAGGAAAACCGCTTATTGAGCATGTTCTCGATACTATTCAGCCGCTTTTTGATGCAATCATCCTCGTCGGACACAGGCGAAAAGGCCTGGAGAAGTACCGCGTAGTGGAAGACACCGAGCCGGGCTGCGGTCCGCTGGGTGGGGTTTATACTGCATTGAATTCCATTCAATCGGAGTACTGCTTCGTCTGTGCCGGTGACATGCCGAACATGAGCAGAGAATTTATCTCATTCATGATCACTCAAGCGGATAACTATGACATAGTCATGCCTGTCTGGTCCAAGGGCAGGGAACCGCTCCATGCAATCTATTGCAGAACAATTATCCCCTATGCGGCATCCATGTTGGAGAAGAATGATTTCAGGATCTTCTCCCTGATCGAAAAGGTGAATACGCTCATCATTCCAGAAGAAACCATCAGGATTTATGGTTATCCCCATGTATTGTTCTCGAACATCAATACCATTGGCGATATGGTGCGTTTAAGGTCCTGACGCCATGTCTCCTCTGGTGGAATGCCCATAAACCCCATACCCTTTGAAAACCATAGCCCCCCTGTGCTATAGGAGGCCACATGGAAAGCAGCCGGTTGCAAAAAAGCATGTATGAGCTCATCTTAAGGACATGCACCGTGCTGCCGCGAGATATCGCCGATGCCCTTGAAAAGGCCTCTGCCAAGGAACAAAACGGTTCCATTGCGCAAGAGACCTTGGGTATCATCTTGAAAAGCGCTTCATTATCACATGAGAAGGGCCTCCCCATCTGTCAGGACACCGGTGCACTCCTGGCCATAATCGAAACCCGGCCGGACAAGTCGGTATTCCTGATTGAGGAAGCCATTGTAGATGCACTGAAAGCCCTCACGAATGAAGGCATACTCAGGCAGAACTGCATAGACCCGGTGACCGATAAGAATACTCTCGACAACACCGGCGCATACGTACCCCAGATTCACTACGAACCTTCTCATGGCCCCACACGGATAAGCATCATGCTCAAGGGCGGCGGCTCAGAGAACATGAGCACCCAGTATAGTCTCCCCCTTGCAAGAATACAGGCTCTCAGGGATATGGGAGGTGTACGGCGCTGCATCCTCGATGCCGTGCATCAGGCACAGGGCCACGGATGCGCACCGGGAATCCTCGGGATATGCATCGGCGGCGACCGGGCTTCCGGCTATCTGGCTGCAAAGAGACAGCTCTTCAGGAAACTGGGAGACGTTAACCCATCCCCAGTGCTTGCATCATTGGAGCAGACCATCCTTCAAGAGGCAAACTCACTGGGCATAGGCCCCATGGGTCTCGGAGGCGAAACAACACTGCTGGGGGTGAAGGTTGGTGCCGCAGGCAGACACCCGGCAAGCTACTTCGTGACCGTGAGCTATTCCTGCTGGGCCACCAGGCGTTTCACGGTTGAACTCACCGATGAGGGGAATGTCCGGGAATGGATCTGAAGCACATCACCTCCCCTCTTAAGCCGGGTGCCATTACACGCCTTGCAGCAGGAGACATGGTAAGCCTCTCGGGTCTTATCGTAACAGGCCGTGACCAGGTTCATAGGTATCTTGCCTCAGGAGGCGAGCCTCCCATTGACCTCACAGGCCTGGTTATCTATCATTGCGGACCGTTGGTGATTAAGGAAAAAGGTCAGTGGAAGATCGTGGCGGCAGGACCCACCACTTCCATGCGGGAGGAACCCTACGAGGCGGAAATAATCTCCAGACTCCGACCCGGGGCCATCATGGGAAAGGGCGGTATGGGGGAAAAAACGCTGACGGCCCTGTCTGAGCATGGCTGTGTTTATCTCCATACCATAGGCGGTGCGGCACAATATTTAGCCGAACGCATGATCCGGGTCGAGGCGGTACACCTCATAGAATTCGGACAGCCCGAGGCGATGTGGGTGCTGAGGATCAAAGATTTTCCTGCGCTGGTCACCATGGATTCTCACGGCGTTTCGCTCCATAGCAGTATCCTGGATGATTCGACAAAAAGACTTGAAACATTATTCGAGCAACCATTTAAGAAAAACAGTCGCACATAATATAGACAAACCACCACAAGGAGGTAGTTCAATGGACGTCAAAGAAATGTTTGATCTCAAGGGCAAGGTCGCCATTATTACCGGCGGCGGCAGAGGCATCGGCAAATTCATAGCGGACGGTCTTGCCGAAGCAGGGGCTAACGTGGTCATCGCCTCCCGGAAGGTGGCCAACTGCGAAAAAGTGGCTCAGAATCTTGCGAAGCTCGGGGTAAAGACCCTTGCCCTGAAGTGCGATACAGCCTCAAAGGAAGATATTTCAAACCTGGTCGAAGCCACCATGAAAGAGTTCGGCAAGATAGATATCCTGGTGAATAATGCGGGCGTCACCTGGGGCGCTCCTACCCTGGAATTCCCTCTGGACCGGTGGGATAAAATCTTTGAAGTGAACGTGCGCGGAGTGTGGATCCTTACCCAGAAGGTTGCAAATATCATGAAGGATAAGGGCGGTGGCAAGGTCATCAACATCTCTTCCATATTCGGGTCCCGCGGATCTATTGAGGAGGGACATCCCGCTGTAGCATATAATCCATCCAAGGCCGCCGTGGAAGTGCTCACCAAGAACCTTGCGGTGAAGCTTGCCCGCTATAACATCTATGTCAATTGCATAGCCCCCGGGTTCTTCAGGACTGACATGATGGAATATATTTTCAAGCCCGATATGAAGCCGATTCTCGACCTTACCGTTGCACAGATACCCCTGCTTAAGTATGGCGAGGAAGATCACGTAAAAGGCCTTGCAGTATTCCTCGCATCAAAGGCATCGGATTTCATGACCGGGGCCATCATTCCATGTGATGGCGGTATGGCTGCGAAGTAATAGAAGAGTCAAGCCCGCCAGGATTATCGCTCGATAACTCACCACTTGTCCTGACACAGGCAAGTGGTGAGTCTTTTATTCAGAATAATAAGATGAAAGCATATCCAGTAGGAAAAAATTGTGGAGAAAGGACTATTATTGATGAATATCTCTACGATTACATAAGGGACTAAAGACCAAAAGATTCAAAACCAGAATATACGTCTCCTGATCTCCGTAATCTTATCCTTAGCCGAGGAGTACCCCTCTTCTACAAAAAGGTCAAAATGATCGAAGTCGGACCATGGATAAGCGCCGATACCCGGCCTGATCAGACAGTCCAATTCCTTGGCAAGGTATATGTTCATGAATTCCTGTGAGATATCAAAGCTACGAAACACCACATCAAGACTGTGATGTATTTCCGACTCTTCATCGATCGCATCAATGCTCCTGGTGACATCCACACCGATGGTATAATCGGGGTTGAATGTCTTGGCTGTATAGCATGGGATCATCTCGGCCACACCTCCATCGACCAGCAGCATTCCATACATCCTAACCGGCGGGAAAAAGCCGGGTGTTGCACAGCTTGCGGTCAGGGCCGTATAGAGTTCACCTTCGGTAAAAATAATAGGATTGCCCGAGATGAGGTCAACACTGGCACATTTGAAAGGTATCTTCAAATCAGAGAACCTCTTGTCCCCCACCAGGTGTTTCATGTGGATCACAAAGGTCTCGGGCGTTACAAATGATTTGTTCCACAAGGCCCTTGTATAGAAATAACCCTGCTTGATGGTAGACTGGATCTTTTCAAAGAAGGTACGCGACTTGTCTTCCTCCGGATACACCATATCGCGCATGGTCTCCTGAAACAGAGGAGAAGACATGTAGGCCTTGAGACGGGCCTCCACCTCATCGATGTCCTGGTAAAGGCTGTAAAGGGCACCTATTATGGCACCAAATGAAATACCTGCGATACAGTCAATGGGAATGCCCGAATCCTTCAGTGCCCTGATGACACCTATGTGGGCAAGGCCCCTTGAACCCCCGGCCCCCAGGGCGAGTGCCACCCTCTTTTTCCTTCTCAGCATCACAGTTTCCTGCAGATATATTGGTCTTGATCCATATCCTGCATATAAACGGCATGATAGCTGCCGGCGGGGTTGTCAAACCAGCTCATACCCTGGTCGCGACAGGCATTGCATGCATGGCGCGGTACATGGATGCCCAGGATATGATAACCCGTGGTTGCTGCAGAATCTATCCTGAATGTTCCGGGGCAGGCAGTGCAGTACCTAAAGACTTCCTGCTGATTCTCGGAGATCCCATCCGTGTCGTAGAAGATGCTCCTGAACCGCTCAATGAAGGGCCGCCTCTCAGGCCTCAATCCGGCACGGTTTTTCCACATGGTAAGAATCTGTTCACACAGCGCTTTGATGTAATCCGTGATCCTCGGATCTTGTTTTAATTTTACCGGGTCAAGATCAGGTTCCCGCACATAAGAATAGTCAACGCCTGCCAATGCCAGGATAATGCCGGTGTTCACATAAGGAAGGGCTCCTTCAATGGAGTAGCCGCCTTCGAGAACACAGATATCAGGACCAAGCATCTCGTTGAGCCTTGCATAGCCTCCTGCGGTGAAGGACATATTGGTGATGGGGTCTGTATAATGGTTGTCCTGTCCTGCGGAGTTGATGATGAGGTCAGGTTTGAAATCATCTATCACCGGCATCACAAGGTTTTCCACTGTATAGAGAATGCCCTCATCGCTGGTCTTAGGCGGCAGGGGGATGTTCAATGTGAGTCCTGCGGCATTAGGCCCGCCGTATTCTGCGGGGAACCCGGAGCCCGGATACAAGGTCCTGCCGTCCTGATGGATGGAGATATAGAGCACATCCGGATCATGCCAATAGATATCCTGGGTTCCGTCTCCATGATGGCAGTCCGTATCCACGATCGCGATCTTTTTAATCCTTGGGTAATGGCTCCTCACCCACTCCAACATAACCGCCTCAATGTTGATATTGCAGAAGCCGCGGGCACCCTGGACCACCCGCATGGCATGGTGCCCCGGAGGCCTCACAAGGGCAAAGGCATTGTCAACTACCCCGTCAAGAACAAGCCGGGCCGCCTCGATGCATCCTCCCGCAGAGACATTATGGGACGGTGTAATGCGGGAGCCGACATCGGGGACGCAAAAATGGGCCCTGTTCATATCATGATCTTCCGCCAGGCCTGCCTTAAACTCGCGGATACCCTCGATATCGAGGATCCCCTCTTCCAGGACCTGGTCCTGGGTATAGAGGAGCCTCTCCTTCCGTTCGGGATGGGTGGGTGCGATCTCCCAATCATATGCCGGGAAAAAGATCAGCCCTGTCCTCTTTTTTGCCTTGATCATTTTCCGCTCCATTCATGCAGGAGACCGGGCCTTGTCTGGATCTTGACCCTCATGTTCTTCCCTACGGTGGAAAAACCCCTTACCATATTGAAACTTTGTTCTTCCATAACGCTGAACTCCGCATTATCACTAAGCCCGAGCAGGGAGGCATTCTCTCTGATAGCGGCAAACCCAAAAGCCTTCAGTTCATCCATGCTCAGCGTCTTTTCAGCCTCTTTTTCCATGTGCAGCTCAGGGCATACGATCCTGCGCAACTGTGTGTCGGCAACCAGGGTGATCTGGGCCGTGGTCCGGGCAAGGGCCGCACCCAGGGCATTGGCCACCATTGCATGCTCGGGCACCTCACACTCCATCTTCAGCGACGCCTCGATATACGGTTTGAGCAACCGGGCCGGGCCTCCAATGAGGATCACCCTTTGCGGCTGTACGATGTCGGGATGAAGCATCTCATGGATGGTGTAGACCGGATGGCTGTTCACCTCGTCCACAAATTCTTTTGCCGCTTTTCTGATATTCTCCACTATTGTCGATATGATCTCGGAGTTGAGTCGGGAGATATCCATACCCAGGTCATCTCCCAGGGGTGAGAGCGCGTCTATAGACTTTCCGGCGTCTCCTTCTGTGAATTCGCCACGTACTGCAAACACATCCATGGGCGTGGGTACGACACCTCCCATACAGGCGGGGGGTCCGCTTCTCGCCGGACCGACCCGCAATTCGCCGTCTTGTTCCCATACACATGAGTCGCCGCCGGCACCCACAGAAACCACCTTGAGTCCCCGTACCAGTGTCTTGCGTCCATCGATGTCCACTCCTTTAGGTTCCAGGATGGGGATGCCATCCAACAGGATGCCGATATCCGTTGTCGTTCCGCCCACATCGAGTACCAGCGCTGTCCCTTCAGGCTTTTTGGTCAACGCCAACGCCCCCATCATGCTCGCTGCCGGGCCGGAAAGAATAGTCTCCACAGGGAGCCTGTTCGCAGCAGATGAGGCATAGGTCCCCCCATCGGCCTTGAGGAAAAACAAAGGGGCATTGACGCCCAGGTGTGCAAGGGCCTTTTGAACGGCCGAAACAAAGCGTTCCTGCACGGGCATGACTGCAACGTTGAAATAGGTGGTATTGATTCGTCTGGGAAAATTAAGGCTCCCGCTCATGGTATGGCCCTGGCAAACGAAGGGGAAATCGTCTTTGAGAAGAGATGCTATGAAAGACTCATGGGCAGGGTTTCTGACGGAAAACTTGGAGACAATGCCGACGCCTTCGATACCTGAACCTTTCATATGCCGGGAAGCCCTAAGGACTTCTTGTTGATCAATCGTGACATACTCTCGGCCCCGGTGGTCGATGGCACCCTGCACAAGATGAAATGAATCAGTAAGAAAATAGTGGCCGGGATATATGCCAGGACCGGCAGAGACAATCATGCCGGTCTTTGCATATTTCTTCTCCACAATTGCATTCGTGGAGAGTGTCGTGGACAGGACCACCCTCTTTACCCTTGAGTACTTGATCCCGAGGCTGCCGAGCGCCTCCATGATGGAGCCCACGAGATCATCTCCTGTAGGAGTCTTGGCCGTTGAAAGAATGTCTCTTCCTGACAGACATACAGCATCGGTATGTGTGCCGCCAATGTCGATACCCAATATCATAAAGACTCCTTCTTGGTCCTTGGGCATGTCTTAACTGCCGGAATTATCCTTGTGCTCCGCCATCTTGGTTATGGCCGGTGATTAACCGTCTTTAAAAAGGCCGTATCCGGATAATGAGCACAAAATGGTTGTCCAGCATGGGCACATCCGATTACAATCATACCAATTCATTTCTAAAATGACAATCCTTTGAGGAAACCTTGCGTTGATTGTTTGCATCTGATAGATCACAGAAGTGAATGCTACATGGAGGTCGATTTGAAAAGAATATTGCTCGCATGTATAGCGTTGCTCACGATGCTGGGCTGCTCCACATCAGGATCTACAGGACCTACCCTGGCGGAAACCAGCCTAACCAATGATAATCCGGTCACAGGCCAACGGATCTTTGCCCAGGTCGACTACATCACGGACAACCCCCCAATGACATACCAATGGACCGGGACAGGCGGAGTATTTGATATACCCGATACCGCACCGTTTTCCACCTTCTGGATAGCCCCGAATGTTCCCGGTCCCTATACCCTTACCTGCACGGTTACTGACAACCAAAAGAAAAAGATAGCACGTACCTTCACTATCCAGGTTCGTGCGAGGTCCTTGGAGAGCAACCTTGTCGGTACAGGCCTCAATGTACTCACCATGGCCAAGGAGTCTGAGTACAAAATCGGGGGGATATGGGCTTCGGTTAAAGATAATAAACTCAGGTTCATCTCATCAGGGTCCAATGAGGAGAGCACCTGGAGCATGAATTTCTTCACCATACTGAACCATACAGATCCTACTACTCAGATATACACCATCTGGGGGGTTGAGTCTTCGGGTAACAATATCATTGAACTCACGTCCTCCACCGAGACTACCCTTGTCTGTGAAACCTGTTTGAATATTGATAAGATAAAGGCGTTGGCACAGGATGTACTCGATAATTCCATTCTCTGGGTAGGCACTGATTCAGGCCTCCATTATTACACCCCTGCAACCGGATCAACCACCGCATTGTGGACTCAGTATTTGCATGCACAGGTCTACGACCTCTCTGAAGGGCCCGAATATGTCTATGCTGCGACGAACCAGGGAATATTCAGGACCGATGGGACCAAAACCCCGATCTATGGTGGTGATACCTGCGCAGTGCTTGCAGTGGACAATGGTACCACTTCACCAGATGTATGGTCTGTGGTCCAAGGAAAGATCCAGAAAGACGGTAGGCAGTTAGACGTTCAGCCCCCAGATGTGGCATGCAGTCTTGACAATGACCCTTCCGGAAACATCTGGTGCGGCAAATACTGGTGGGACGGAAGCCAGTGGCATGTTGTACCCGGTCTGGATTCAATTACCATCGTCAAATCCGTTGCAAGCACGGAAGGCCTAACCTATTTCCTCTCCGACTCAGGGGTTCTTTACCGCTGGTAGGTTAGTGCGCAAGGCGATATCCTTGGCAATACGCTCAAGCATACCGTTCATGACCTCTTCGATGTAGGGTGACGGCACGTCAACACTTCGCAGCCATGTCATGTGGAAGGCACTCTTTTTGGATGACGCCTTAGCGGTGCGATAGAAAAGGGTCTGGGAATCGGAAGCCCCTATCACCAGGATTGTGAGGAATACGGTGGTAGGTTCCTCATTGCCTCCATAAGAAAGGTGTTCCAAAGTTCCAGTGATGATATAATTCACATCCTGGGGCCTTTTTTCGATAAAGAAAACCCTTCTGAATGCCTTTTGTTCGATCAGGTATTCCATCAGCCTCTGTGCTGCGTATACCCCCCACTCGTCATTGCCCTTTGCATCGAACGGCATTACCGCTGCAGTATTCGAATATGCGCCTGCAAGTCCCGGTCCCGAGTCTATTGGAGTGGCTTCCTCATAATGCCGGGTGGGCATGACAAGCGCGCAGCCACTTGCGAGGACAAGGGTAAGGA
>JBEKLI010000037.1:0-9319 GCA_050010275.1 Desulfomonilia bacterium
GTCAATGCTGCGATCAAACGGCATGAACTTCCGGCTGAGCACGGCGTCCACCAGAAACTCGCGGGTGACTACGCGTCCGGCCTCGCGGAGCAGAAGGGACGTAAAATCCTTTGAACTAAAGCCCGGCGGGTTTGGGCACCACACGTAGAATGTAGCTTTCGGGATTTCCGGATCCAGCCCCGCCTTTCTGAGTCCGGCAATAAGAATATCGCGCCTTTCCGCATATATGCCCTGCATATCGGCAACCGGCCCCTGGTCTCCCTCCAGCGCGGCTATACCCGCCCACTGAACGGCGTTGAAGGCGCCCGAGTCGATGTTGCTCTTTATCTGCCCGAGCCCGGCGATTACTTCTCGATTGCCGACGGCGAATCCCAACCGCCATCCCGTCATGTTATAGGTTTTGGAAAGAGAATGGAACTCCACGCCGACGTCCCTGGCCCCGGCGTCCATGATCCTATCCTGGGCTGCTCCGGCATCCTCCGGCATCATGTCATCTATATCCGCTTCAACCTTGAATATGCTCTCTGAATCAAGGGTGGTATCGGCATCACAGAGCATGACACGGCAGAGGTTGGGCCAGTTATCGAACCTCTTGCTGCCGCACCCATACCCGACCGATTCGATGATGAGCACTTCAGGAGGATCGCCTCTTTCCGCAAGGGCCTTAAGCACTGCCGCCCCTGTAGGCGTAGTAAGCTCGGCCTCTATGGGAGAAGGCCTCACCTTGATACCCTCCAGCAGCTTCACCGTGGCAGGTGCAGGTATCGGGATCATCCCGTGAAGTGAATTCGTCAAACCGCTGCCCAGCGGAACGGGCCTAGAATAGAGAGTTTCTACGCCAAGATAATCGAGAGCTGCTGCTATGCCTGCGATATCGAGGATCGAGTCAAGGGCGCCGATCTCATGAAAATGCACATCCTCTACCGCACACCCGTGGACCTCGGACTCGGCCTGAGCCAGCGCCTGGAAGACCTTTTCCGCTGTGTTCCGGACCGCCTCGGGAAGCCCGGGAAGTATAGTATCCCGGATGGAGGCATAGGTCCTGACTTCGTGAGACTCCGGTATGTCGAACCTGAGGCCGATGCACGAGATGCCGTTTATGGAATCCTCTTTCGCGTGCATGGAAAATGGTTCGATATTCAGCTTGTCGAAGATTTCCTCAAGGTATTCGGTGGGGCACCCGAGGTGCACGAGACCGCCTAAGAGCATGTCCCCACTGATCCCGCCTATTGGATCAACGATCAATATCTTCATACCTATCCCCTGCGGTTTGGGAAACCAGACCGGATGCCTTTTTTCAGGAGTACCTTTTTTTTCCGAAGACATCAAGGTCATAGTGGCATGATGGACCATAAGATCCGACGGTAAAAGTATTGTTAATGCCCATTTCACGAAAGGGATTTTCTTTTTGCATGTGTTCGTGTATGAAAAGAAGACGCTATTGTCTCCGATGAAAGTTCAGTCAGGGAGCACCGCGTCTTAAAAACTCAGGAGAAAAATCAGGAAAGGAGAGATATACGTATGAATTATCTGATCCAGCCCAAGAAGTACAAGAGCCTTATGGCCGATGAAGGTTCAAAGGCCATCATGGACAAGACTGTGGCCTTCTTCGAGAACATGGGCAAGCAGAGGCTGCTCGACGACTACAACAAGAAGATCTGGTACCGGGAGTTCATCGATTTTCTTGCCCGGGAACGGATATTCTTCAAGCTGCTTACCCCCAAGCAGTATGCCGAGGGCGATCCGGATGCCCGCTGGGACACGGCGCGCAACAGCGAGTATTCCGAGCTGCTGGCCTTCTACGGACTGGGATACTGGTACTGCTTCCAGGTGACCATATTGGGCTTGGGCCCCATCTGGATGAGCCCCAACGAGAAGGCCAAGAAGAGGGCCGCACAGCTGCTCAAGGGCGGCGCTATCTTCGCCTTCGGGCTTTCCGAGCGTACCCACGGCGCAGACATTTACTCCACCGAGACCACACTCACCCCCAAGGGTGACGGTACGTTCGTGGCCAACGGCGAGAAGTACTACATCGGCAACGGCAACGAGGCCGAGATGGTCTCCACCCTGGGCAAGGTCAAGGACGGGACTGATGACTACACCTTCTTCTCCACAAACTACCGCCACAAAGCCTACGAGCTGAAGAAGAACGTTATCAGCCACCAAGAGTACGTTTCCAACTTCGCGCTGCATGACTATCCCATCACCGAAGACGACATCCTCTCCCGGGGCCCCCATGCATGGGACTCGGCGCTCAATACCGTGAACATCGGCAAGTTCAACATCGGCCCGGCATCCATCGGCGTTGCCGAGCACTGCTTCTATGAGGCCATCACGCACGCCTCGAACCGCATCCTCTACGGCATGAAGGTCACCGACATGCCCCACGTGCGCAAAAACTTCATGGACGCCTGGCTCAGGCTCGTGGCCATGAAGATGTACCAGCGCCGCTCCACCGACTACTTCAGGGGCGCCGGTGAGAATGACCGGCGCTACCTGCTCTACAACCCCACGAGCAAGATGAAGGTGACCCTGCAGTCTGAAGAGGTGATCAACCTACTCTGGGATGTCATCGCCGCCAGGGGCTTTGAGAAAGACACCTATTTCCACATGGCTGCCGGCGACGTACGCGGCCCGTCCAAGCTCGAGGGCACGGTGCATGTGAACGTGCAGCTCATCCGCAAGTTCATGAAGAACTACTTCTTCACCCCTGCCGAGTACGCCCCTGCGGCGCCCGACTTTTCCCTGAAGGACGACTCGTTCCTGTTCAACCAGGGCCCCACCAAGGGCCTGGGCAAAGTCCAGTTCCACGACTACAAACCCGTGTTCGAGGCCAACAAGGGCCTGCCCAACGTGGCCACCTTCATCAAGCAGATCGGGATCTTCAAGGAGATGCTGGAAAAGGCCGGCCCGGACAAGGCCCAGGATATGGACCCATCGTGGTCCCTGCCCGTGGGCGAGATGTTCTCCATCGTTGTCTACGGACAGCTCATCTTGGAGCAGGCCAAGTTCGACAAGGTGGACCCGGACATCATCAACCAGATCTTCGACTTCATGGTGCGCGACTTTGCCCATTTCGCCCTGCAGATCTACGGCAACCACAACTCCAAGGACGCCCAGCGCGAATACTGCACGAAGATCATGCTCATCAAGGGCGTAGCGAACCCCGAGCAGTACAACAAGGTCTGGGAAAAGTATGTGTCTGTTTTGAACGGCGAGTACGCAATGAACGAGTAGCAAAAGTTATCGTACAGAATGAGATCGGGGAGGGCGAAGGCCCTCCCTAAAATCTTTATTCAATGCCTGGATCTGAATTCACCTATTCGAGGAATAAGTGCCAGACATTTCCCTGGGCAGTGTTGCTGAAAAGGACATCTAAATGCCCGTATCCGGGAATACTGGGTGGTACCTTAACATTTGTGTTCCCAGAGTTCTTAATCAGGGTTGCACCATAGGTATTTCCACTATACCCGAGCCGCGAATTCACCCATAAGACCGGGACACGAATCCCTGACCAATTGATTGTATAGGCGCCATTATAGGCATTTACTGCGAAATAATCACGGTACACGGCGCATGGAGTCAAGCCGCTCCCAAGCTTGAAAATAGCAGTCCTCAATGTGCCTATATCTGAATGAGTCAAACGGTACGTATCAGCCAATGGATTAGCCGCAAATGTGTATTTCCCTGCTACATAACTCTGAACTAAAGGCCAGTCATTCGCCAGACCGGTAAGCGGTGTATGAATCCCCGGGAGCAGATAGCTGTCAATCATTGAAAAGTAGAGCAGCCCCTCATAGGTAAAGTCGCCACCGATAGGCCGTAACTCACCGGAATCTGATTTTGGGAAAAGCAAGGATATAAACATCAATGACTTAAAATCTGAAAAGGTTGAGTCTGCAAACTGGCCTTCATTGATCAACTCCAGAAATGCTTCATATGTTATCTCTGCATCTGTGACCATGTCCGGGACCTTTGTTGGATCAAAACTGTAGATATCGAGCGCGATGACCTTTTTGAAAAGATCATCATTGCAGGTACTTGAATAATCAAGAGCATATGCTGCGCCGAAGGAGTGGCCCAGCACCCAGTATGGAAGCTTGATCTTCGCCTGGATTATCCCGATGATCTCCTGGATATCCGCTTTATGTTTTGCCATCCCCCAATCTGCCATATAAATTCCTGGTGGTGCATTGTCTTCCCTGGGCGTTATACCTATAACGAGGAATCCGGCCTGGCGAAAGAACTGGGCGAGATTGTTGTCCATAGGCGTAAAGAAACTTGCACTGAAATTGCCACCTCCACCCGGGAGCAGGTAGATAACCTTTTTTGCACTGGCGAAGTTGCTGCCGAGAACATCCACAGTTAACGGATACTGTTCATCATAGAAGTTCACCTCAAACCATGACCAGTTTAGCCACGCAACATTCTTCGTCGTTGAGGTCGTTGCAACCAACTGCAATGATGCTATCGCATTCTGCGCAAGCTGGCGTCCTGTTGCCTCATATGCATATGTTGTATTGGCGAACAGGGCTGCAATAATGAGAACAAATGCCAATGTGTACTTTATTCTGATTTTTTTCATGATATACCCCCTCTGATTTGTCATGGTAGCTGAGCAATGATAAAATACGTGCTGTTATTCTCGTTGGAATCCAAATCAAAACACGAATTACATTTTATAGCATTTAATGGGTAAATTTTTATACAGCCTTCTTTAGAATATAATCCACTAAATCACCGTGTCAATATCTGGATAATACCTTAGACAGGTCTCTGGTTGATTTCGTCTGCCCAGACCATATTGAAAGGGGAGACGAATCTCTTAATATCCAGGAAAGGAGGACGGCCAGGATGAGTGAAAAAATTCTCGTTATCGGTGCTACCGGGAATATCGGGAGTTATGTAACAGCGATCCTGAAAGAAAAAGGGGCGGATTTCGTGGCAGGCGTTTCCAAGCCTGACACCAAGATTGCAGGGGTGAAAACCGTTTTATTCGACTACACGGATCATGCCTCCATGCTCAAGGCGATGAAGGGCGTGCATACGGTATTCCTGCTTGCCCCGTTCGTCCCGGAGATGAAGGACTGGCTCATGGGTGCTATTAAGGCCGCAAAAGAAGCGGGTGTCCGCTACATCGTGCGTTCTTCCGCCATCGGTGCCGATGCGGACTCCGGGGCCGCCCTGGCTAAGGTCCATGGGGAGGTCGACAAGGCCTTGATGGAAAGCGGGATTGCCTTTGCCATCGTGAGGCCCATGACCTTCATGCAGAATTTCGCCACGTATCACCGGGAAAACATCAGGAAGCTGCATACGATCTACCAGCCCCAGGGTGACGGAAGATCGAGCTTCGTGCATGTCAGGGACGTGGCTGCAGTGGCGGTCGAACTGATCCTGAACCAACAGAAGTATCAGGGGAAGGCCTACGATGTGACGGGCGGCGAAGCGCTGTCCAATGCGGATGTGGCGGCCATCATCTCGGATGTCTCGGGATCGAGAGTGACCTATGTCGATGTCCCCGAGGATGCGGCCGTAAAGGCCATGCAGGACATGGGCATGCCGCAGATACTCATCGATCAACTCATGAGCCTGAACCGGATCACCAAGGCCGGATACACCGAAGTAATCGCACCCACGGTCCTGGAGATCACCGGCAGGCCTCCCATCACGTTCAGGCAGTTCGCCGAAGAAAATGCCGGTGTCTGGAAGCCGTGAAGCTCTAAAGAGCAAGAACGTATTTAAGGACTTTCACTATGACCTTGGGTAATCCCCGGTCTGAAGGAGAATGAACCATGAAGATGCCGGAACGGATGAATTTCATTGAAACACTCAAGCCGGGCGGGCCTGAGGTCATGCGGCTGGGCACCGGGCCCGTGCCGCAGCCCGGGGATGACGAGGTTCTCATCCGGGTGCTGGCCGCAGGTGTGAATTATCCGGATGTTCTGCAGCGCATGGGCGTCTACCCCCTGCCGAGAGGTGTCAGCCCGGTGCTCGGCCTGGATGTGGCGGGCGAGGTAGCGGCCGTGGGCCGGGCGGTAAAGTCGGTGAAACCGGGCGAGATGGTTTGCGCCCTTACCACCGGCGGCGGCTATGCCGAGTACTGTGTCGCCCCCTGGCCGCAGTGCCTGCCCTGGCCGAAGGGCTATGATGCAATCCAGGCGGCAGCGCTTCCCGAGACATATTTCACGGTCTGGGCGAACCTATTCCAGATCGGCAGGCTTACAAAAGGTGAGTCGGTGCTCGTGCACGGAGGGGCGGGCGGCATCGGTATCACGGCCATCCAGCTTGCACGTGAATTCGGCTGCCGCGTCTTTGTTACCGAAGGGAGCAGGGAGAAATGCGACGCCTGCGTGAAACTCGGCGCAGACGCTGCCATCAACTACCGCGAGACGGATTTTGCGGAAGCACTCCGCGGGCTTGTTGGAGACAGGGGCGTTGATGTGGTGCTCGATATCGTAGGCGCCCCGAACACGCAGCGCAATCTCGGTTGCCTTGCCATGGACGGGCGGCTGGTGCAGATCTCGGTTATGCAGGGCGCAATGGTCGAGATCGACCTCATGCACGTGATGTCTCACCGGCTGGTCATAACCGGTTCCATGATGCGGCCGCGCACCACTGCCGAGAAGGGACGGATCGCGAGCGAGCTCCATGAAACCGTGTGGCCGGTTCTGGATGCAGGCCGCTGCGGCCCGGTGATACAAAAGGTCTTCCCGCTGGCCGAGGCCGGTGGGGCACACCGGCTCATGGAAAGCGGCCTGCACATCGGGAAGATCGTGCTCAAGGTGGCCGGCTAGGGGAGGCCATGGTCCCCTCATCTTTTGACTATACCCAGATGAGATCGCAGAAATATCCATGAGGGCATGATTAAGCGATATACCACGAGACACCGGCTGTAATCCGCATGCGGCAGCTCATATGCGTGCACACGAGATGAAGCAGCTGCCCGTGACCGGGCCTTTGGAAGATGTCGCCGCCCCGGTGGTGAAGGTGATCGAGAACGCGGATTTTAACGCGTTTCCCGCAACATCTTTTACACCCGAGCTTACCGATGCCGTGAATGATGTGGAATTCGCAAGGGCGCTAGTGGGGGTGAATGTGGCGATGATACCGTCACTCGACAGGGTCACCTGCCCGGGAACACTGACAGATCCTGCCATGAGGGTGATCGATGAGCTGTTGATGGTGGTCGGATCCATCATTTCGGAGAACTGGAAGGATATCGTGGTCGAAACAGAGACACCAGTCTGGCCGTCCGATGGACTCGAAGCAAGAACTACGGGCGAGAAGGTGTCCGGCCTGGCAAACAGGATGATATCGCCTGCATGGGCGGCAAAGAAGACCTTGCCCGAAGGGCTGCCCCAGATGGCGTTGATGCTCTCGCTGGATATGCCCAACGGGGTTATTTCGGTCCAGTTCGTTCCATCAAATTGGAATATCTTCCCGGTTTGTCCCGCAGCAAAGACATCGTCTGAAGAGTCTCCCCAGAGGGCGTTGAGTGAGTCGCCTCCGAGGCTATCCTGGAGTGTAAATTGTATTCCGTTGAAGTGGATGATATCCCCGAATGTACCGGTGAGAAATATATCGGATGAGGAAGATCCCCAGATGGCATGGATATCTTCATTGGTGGGCATGTTGGGAACGGGTGACCATACGTTACCGTCAAAGTTGAAGAGGTTTCCATCGGTACCTCCGGCATACACATTGTTGCCCGAGACGCCCCACACACTGAACAGGTCTATCCCGGCTGTTCCCGTGTTCGGCATTTCGGTCCAGGTATGCCCGTCGAAGTGGAGAATCACGCCCTGATCACCGACCGCGAAGACATCGGTCGTGGAGGCCCCCCAGAGGGCATTGATGGTATTGATCGTCGGGCTGACCTCCTGGGTCCAGCCTGAACCGTTGTTGGAAAGGATTATCCCGGAAGCCCCGGCTGAAAAGGCCATGAACCCCGTGCCTACCGGGTCGGCCCACAGGGCTTTGAGATCGAATACGGTCGTGCTGGTTTGAGGTGTCCAGGAAACCCCGTCAAAATTGAGGATTGTTCCGAGATCGCCTGCTGAAAAGATATTTTGATCGGAGATGCCCCAGAGGGCATTGAGGTTTTGCGCCGTGGGAGTTGTTTTTGAAAAAACCTGGCAATTTCCTGCAGAAGGCAGCAATAGCATCCATGAGAAAACCGCAAGTACGAAAGCCGGCTTTGACAACTTCATAGACAACCCCTCCTTGGAGCAAAGGTGTGAATTCTGTCGGTCTATTATAAATAATGCTCATGTACGTATTTTCAATGCCTTGACTCTCTCATGATTTCTTCCTCCCCGGCTGATGGGCAGGATCAAGGCTCCACACAGCAGAAGGTGTCCGGCATGGCCGGTTGTAACCGAGATACGCTAAAAATGCCCGGTATATGAAGATAATCGACAATGTATCTCCCGATTATCCTGATCACGGGTACTGGAATTTTCAGAGCTCATTCTTAGTATATGGAAAGCGAAAGATGAAAGGAGAAGTTCAATGAAACGGTTGCCTTTCAGGTATAAGGGATCATGTATTGTCAGTCTGTGTCTTTTGTTTTTGATGCCGGCAATGATTCATGCACAATCGAAGCAGACAGCTCCGGCCTCGCCTCCGTTGGCACAGCAGCTGGTCCGTGAAGGAGATTTTGCGATCAAGCTGCAGTCCTCATTGGGCATGGGGACAACCCAGGATGAAGTTGCCGCCGAGAGCCGGCTCGGAGAGGTCGGCATCGCACCGCGGAACGGGTGGATCGCCGATTATCCGGTTACCCCCGACATCATCACCGAGTTACAAAAATCAGTGAGTGATGCCGCAATTGCCAAAAAGCTGCCCGTCGGCAAAGACGAGGCCCTTGAGAGGTTTCATAATGCTTCGGCAGGCCTCAACTTATCCATAAGGCCTTATGCCTCCAATCAACCCCGCCCATCGGGTCCCGAGCAATACCCCGATCAAACGGTGATAAACAACTATTATTCCAATCAAGGTCCGCCGGTAGTGACATACTACGCACCGCCTCCTGACTATGATTACCTGTACACATGGGTTCCCTGTCCGTTCTGGTGGGTCGATTTCTGGTTTGCCGGGTTTTTCATCCTCCATGATTTCCACAGGATCGAATTCGTGAACCATAGGACGGTATTCATATCGAATCATTTCAATGACATTAGAGAGCATAGGGTTTTTCGTGTCGATGCGGTATCGAGATTCCATGGAAGAACCTTTGCCGGCATAGGCGCGTCCCATAGAGGGAGTTTTATCTCTACAGGGGTTCCGAGAAGCGAAAGAACCATTTTTAACGGGACCC
>JBEKLI010000038.1:0-9300 GCA_050010275.1 Desulfomonilia bacterium
AACCTCTCACCGATGATCACATACCACCACAAGCCCTCTGCGGCAAACCGAGGCCTTCGGATCTAGTCGTGGTGCCTAGCTGCAAGCTGTGTAACGGCGGAGCATCTAAGGACGACGAGTACTTCAAGACGATGATGGTCTTGAAGGATCGTGCGGGAAGCCACCCCGAGGCTGTAGCGATCCGCGACTCAGCCTTCCGTGGCCTTGCTAAGCCGAAGAAGACGAGATTCACGCGACGGATTCTTGGAAGCATGCGGCAAGTGACGCTTCGTACCCCCGCAGGTCTCTATGTAGGTAAGGCACCGGGCATCGATGTGGACCTCACCCGGCTTGACCGTGTTGTAGAACGTATCACCCGTGGCCTTTACTGGCACCACCATGGCAATGTGCGGCTGCCAGACGATCACAAAGTCGTCGTCTGGTCAGAGGACGGGCTCAGGGGCATCACACCTGCGGATGTTCTACAATTGCGGAGCACGCTCATAGACCCCGTCCTTAATAACCCAGCACGCTCGATCGGCCGCGATGTACTGCGCTACTGGTACGCTTCCAGCGATCGTGAGCATGTGACGGGATGGCTGTTAGAGTTCTACGGCAATGTGCGCTTCGTTGCCTTTACGGTACCGAATACCCTCGCACACAGTACCTAACCTGGGCCTGGAGTCGACGCGGAACCACATCCGAGGTACCTCTACTACGTCCCTGGCCGCGCGGCTCAGGCCCGTTGTTCGGCGTAGAACTTGACATCGTATGCATTAAATGTTATTTTTATGCATATGGAGGCCAATTATGAGAACAACACTCGATTTACCTAAAGATTTAATTGATGAGGCTATGAAGGCTACCCAAATTAATACAAAAACACAACTCATTATCACTGCTTTAGAAGATTTAATAAGGAAATCAAAAATATCTGGGTTAAAAAAATTTAAAGGTAAGGTTGATTTGGACATTGATATGAACGCTATTAGAGGACGTCAATGTCGATATTAGTCGATACATCCATATGGATAGAATATTTCAGGAGTGGAAATAATTCTGAAAAACTTGATTTCTTAATTGATGAGAATCTTATTGTTATTAATGACCTTATTCTTGCAGAACTGGTTCCATTCTTAAAAGTTCGCAATCAACAGAAGATTATTAACTTATTATATAATATTAACAAGTTAAATTTATTGATTGACTGGAATCAAATTATTGAGTTTCAATTCAAATGTTTGAAAAATGGTTTAAACGGAATCGGTATTGCTGATCTGATTATTGCCCAAAATGCAAAACAGAATCGCTGTGAAATATATTCACTTGATAGCCATTTCAGACTCATAAAAGACATCCTTGAATTCCAGGTAACGGGTTAAACGTGGCCTATGCAGAACAATCGCATCCACCGGACGGCTAAAGCCGTCGGTGATGCGCAGTGTTACGCGACAGGAGGATTCAATGCGTATATCGATAGGGCTAAGCGAATCCAATGAGTAGACATGACTTATTTATTTGCCACGCCAGTCTAGATAAGCCACATTTCGTTGAGCCTCTCGCCAAGGCACTCAAAAGACGTGACCTTGAAATCTGGTATGACGATTTTTCACTTAAGCCTGGCGATAGCGTGCGACGTGCGATCGAACATGGCATCCGGGATTCTTCCGCTGGTCTAGTAGTGCTCAGCCCTCGGTTTTTTGATCGCGAATGGCCTCAACGCGAGTTAGACGCACTAGTGTCTCTCGAAATCAGCGGGAAAAAGCGCGTCATCCCGATCTGGCTTGATCTTGACCATCAGTCCGTGAGCGACTTTTCCCCTCTCCTCGCGGATCGAAAAGCGATAATTGCTACTTCAGACATTGAAGCGCTGGCGAATCAGATAGCAGAAGCTCTTCCCTCGGTGGACGCAACAGATGAGGAGGTTGACGCAAAAATTTCCTTTCGCTTCACAAGGGACCGCGATCAAAAGCGTTACCTAAAAAACATAAGCTTGCTGAATCTTAGTCGGATAGTGGCATTGTGGAACGGTTATGATCGGATCTTCCTTGAGACGCAAGATCTACCGGAAGAGGTGCGTGATGAAAAGGTCGAGGCGTGGCTATCAGAAGCATACTCTAACTTCCAGATCCCTTATCGCGTCTACGTCGACAATATGGAAAAGCTTTCGGCGGAAGAAGTGAGTCACCTTGAACGTTCGCTTCAGAGATGGTGTATGGGAACGTTAGGGTCGCAGGAATCCGTTGACCTCATGTTTTATCTAGACGAAGGTCTCGATACTGACTACCTCTACATCATGTTTGATCTCCCAAACTACAAAGTCACTATCTCGCAACGCCAAAGAATCAATGAGTCAATTGCCCGCATCGGAGCTCGGAATCAGAAGAATCCGGAGAGGGAACTAAGCTTCGACGATCATTTCAAGCAGTCCTTTACGAAGTTCTACAAGCGATCAATGTAGGGCGGTCGGGTGGCAGGGATAGAAAGTAGACCTACTTGGGTGGCACGGGCAAGCTCTTTGAGCTTTGCCCGTGGCACCCATATTTCTCAAAGTGGGGGTTATCCGTGGTAGTCCTTGACCATAACTCCGACTGAATATCTCTTAGATAAATGACCGGTTACAAAGAGGACTGAAAAGTAAAAGTTTTCGGATTAGACATATGGATATTCTCCTGATATCCGTTCCAATAATTTCTCGTAGTCTACGCTTGTTTGATCGCAAACCCGAAGATTTCCAGCTTCGGGATCTCTAGGTATTTTTTCAGTTCCAGGCCCGCGATTTTCAAGGCCACTTTCAACTCCTGGCGGCGGAAACGGTTCTCAGTGGGATGGAGGAGGATATGCCTGGTGATAATGTTCTGGTAAAGCGTTGGGTAGAGCTCCTCGAAGAAGTAGGTCCCGCCGACCTTCAATACCCTTACGATCTCGGCCAAGGCCCCTTGCCAGTCCGGGACATGGTGGAGGACCCCGAACCCGAAGACGGCATCCATGGTGCTGTCTCTGTAGGGCAGCCGGACCACGTCACCGACAAAAAAAGAGATCCCATTCCTTTTTTCAGGGGAGAGATAGTCATGCGCCTTTCTGATCATCCGGATATCAAGGTCCATGGCATGGACAAAGGCGGGATCGAACATCTTCTTGATAAGATAAGACCCTGCCCCCCTGCCGCACCCTACCTCCAAGACAAGGGCGTTTGGTTTGAGACGGATATTTTTCTTCATCCAGCCGATCTCCAGACGCTGTTGCAGGGGCCTGAGAGGATTATTGACCGCCAGGCGCTCCGCCCAGTTCAGCTTCATGCCTTTACCCCTGTATAGATGACTGCAATCCCGTTTGTCAGCCTTTGGTACTCTACAGCGGAAAACCCGGCATCCTTGAGCATGGCGGCAAATACATCCGGCTGTGGGAACTTCCGGATCGATTCGGGGAGGTAGAGATATGCCTCGCTAGTACCGGCCAGGAGTCTCCCGGCAAGGGGCATGAGGTGAAAAGAATAGAAATCATAGAGGAGGCGGAACCATGAAGATGTGGGAAGGGAGAACTCAAGGCACATCATCTTTCCCCCGGGTTTGAGGACCCGGTACATCTCCGCAAGCCCCTTCTCCATATTGGTCAGGTTCCTGATCCCGAAGCCCACCATTGCCGCATCGAAACAGCCTTTAGGAAAAGACATGCATTCCGCATCCCCCTGGACATAAAGGATTCTGTCTGCAAGTGAGGCCTTTACAACCTTGGGCCTTCCCCCTTCCATCATGGCCCGGTTGATGTCATAGAGAACGACCCGTCCTCCGCCGCCCACAGCCCTTGCGGCAAGGATGGAGAGGTCTGCAGTGCCCCCGCATACATCGATCACCAAGTCCCCCGGCTTCAATGCCAAGGCATTTACGGACAAGCGTTTCCAGAGGTAGTGAAGTCCGAGGCTTAAGATGGTGTTCATGAAATCGTACTTGAGGGCTATGGTGTTGAAGTGCCGGAGTACGTATCCGGCTTTCTCCTGGACAGGGACCTTGCAAAACCCGAAGTAGGTGTCTTCCCCGGGTTTCTTCGGAGAATGCTTTGAATCCTGATTGGGGGGCATCGAATATTTCAAAGAGTCATCCTCCTGCTTCTCTGCTTTGGTCCGTAACCCTGCGTAACAGCATGTCAACATCAAACCCCGCTTCCTGAAAGAGGGGCAGGAGATAGGTCAGGCTTTTCCGGCCGGCATCAACAGGCTTGTCGGCATAGGTATAGAGCTCAAGGCTTATATCCCCTTGGAAGCCGGTTTGCCGTATGGTCTTCAGGACACTTTGAAAATCGATGGCCCCCAGCCCGGGGATAAGATGGTGGTGGCGCCGGTTTTCTGCAATGTCCTCGATATGGACATGGCCGATCCACGGAAGGAGCTCCTGAAAGGCTTCACCAGGCTCTTCCCCGGCACAGAAAAAGTGGCCGATGTCGAAGTTGAGCCCCACAAAGGGAGAGCGGACCTCCCGGATGAACTCCTTGAACTGCTGCGTGTTTTCCATGAGCAGGTCCGGTTCGGGTTCCACAAGGACCTTGACCCGAAGCTCTTGGGCCAGGGGAACGACCATATCAAGACCGTCATAGAACAAGGAGAAGGCTTCCTGACGTGCAATTCCGTGCAAGGGCCCGCCAGGGGGAACGGAGATGTTGTTACACCCGAGAAAGGATGCGAGCTTCAGGCAATCAAGGGTATGGCGGATACGGATATCCCGTCTCTCTCTCACGGGCTCTATCCACGATGGAAGGTAGGTATCTCCCACGGCGAACAGGGTGAAGCTGTTCAGGTTGGTGACCCGAAGACCCTTTTGGCAGATAAGGTCTTTGAGCCGGGAAAGGCCTTCGTGTCCCCAGTCCTGCGGGTAGAGATGGGGGCGGTCGGCCATGATTTCGACCCCGCCGAAACCAAGCTCGGCAACCATGTTTACCGCATCGAACAAGGAATAATTCACAAAGGCATTGGTGCTGTACCCGAACTTCATGATGCATACTCCCAATGTATGATGCTCATGTGTTTTTATGCTCTTTGCAAACAACTTCCAATCGATCAAGCGCTGCAAGTTGATCCTGGAAGGTCACCGGGGGATTGGGGCCCAGGGGTTTCTTAAAATAGAAGCCCAACTCCGGAACAAGGCCTGAACGGCCTGCAGCATGCAGGGCAGCCATCCAGCGGGCTAGGTCGATGACAAGGGGGGCCGCCAGGATGGAGTCGCGCGCCTGCAGGTTCAGCCTGAGGCTCATGGGCAGGCCGAAGAGGCCTGCAAAGTCGATGACATCCCACGCCTCTTTGCAATCACCTCTCGGGGGATAATAGTCGATAACGACCTTATGGGAATCAGTGCCATATTGCCTGCCGACCTTATATCCGAGAATCTCTTCCAGCAGCCCGGTTTTGTTGGCCACTTTGCCTGATGCCTTCAGAGGATCGGCAAGGTTCCTGCCGTCTTCATTACCGAGTATATTCAGACTATACCATCCGTCCACCTGAAGGCTGCGGGCCTTCAGGGCCGAAGCGAGCACTACCTTCAGGTAGGTCTGGCCGGTCTTCCCGTCACGGCCGCACACAGGGACGCCTGCCTTAAGCGCTTCCTCGACAATCACGGGCAGCTCGATGGCATTGGATGTGAAATTCACGACCGGCACGCCGGTTAAGATTGCAGCAATGGCATAGGCCAGATCAGGGAATTTCGTTGGATCCGCATGCGAATACAGCCGATCCAGCCGGTCCGATCCCGAAAGGTCGATAGTCCTGCATGCGGGCAGAAGGTTGATCAGGACCGGATGGTTCTTGGGATAGAGTGCCTTGAAACCCTCAATATCCCGGATCAGCTGTTCAACCTGCGCATGAAGGGGCAGTTCGCCCGAAGGGGCCTGATGAATCCGGATCTCGCCGAGATACCCTTCATTGAGGAGGGATTTATTTGGGAGGACCTTGTGGTATTCGATGGCCTGATTGATGGATTTGGGGGAAGCATCCCATCCAGAGAATTCCATACTCCCGAAGGGACCAAGGTGATCACACAAAGGTGCCGTGGTCAGCCAGGGGAGGACTGTATCCGGGTCTTTTTTCATTGCGGCAATGGCAGCCGCTACAGTTGAACCCACTGCGCCTTTGGCCCCGGCAATGAGAAGAAGAGGTGGGTATGAGAGCAATTCTCTAGCCTTCTAAACCTTTCCCCTCAGAACCCAATAAACCACGCCGGTATAGATAAGAACAATGGGGAAGACAATGATCCCCGCCCCGTAGAAGAGGAACCGGAGAGACTGCACCGGTGCCGCCGCCGCCTCGATCGTGATGGTAAACGGGATCATATAGGGCCAGAAGCTTCCTGCCAGCGACAAAAAGGCGGCAAGAAAGATGAGAACGGCCATGGCGTAGGGAACCCTGTCGCGCCGTCTGCGGACCCCGAGCCATAAGACGATGGAGGCCAATATGATGATCAGAGGGAAGATGATCAACCACAAGTTCTGAAGCCAGCGGTCCCTTACCTGCAGATGGGTAGTAAGTGCGAACACGGCGACAATAAGGAGAATCACAAGGACACCTGCAAGCAGCCGTCCTAACCGGTGATAGGCCCAATCGCGCAAGGCGCCGTCCGTCTTCAAAACCAGCCATGCGGCTCCGAGGAGCGCATAGCCTATTGCCAGGCCGGCCCCACAGAGCACGGAGAACGGTGTCAGCCACTCGAAGGCGCTCCCGGCATATTGTCCGTCTACCACCGGCAGTTCCTGTACCATCCTGCCGATGGCCGCACCTTGAACAAAGCTCGTGATGAGAGAACCGAGGAAGAATCCCAAGTCCCAGAGCCGGCGCATTTGTTTTGCATGATAACGGAACTCGATTGAAACACCTCGGAAGATCAAGGCGAGCAGCATCAACGCTATGGGCAGGTAGAAGGCGGGAAGAAAGATTGCATATACCATGGGGAATGCACCGAAAAGACTTGCCCCGACAAGGACCAGCCAGACTTCGTTACCGTCCCAGAACGGAGAGACGGCATTCACCATGGCGTCCCGGTAAGCCTCGTTGCGGGTAGTACCAAAAAGGATGCCCACACCAAGGTCATAGCCGTCAAGGACAACATAAACGAACACGGCAAAGGCGATCAAACAGGCCCAGAATAATGGAAGCCAGGTAACATCCATCGGGCTACTCCTTTGCCTCAAAAGTGCCGGGGGTCACAGTCCCGGCGGCTCCGGTCGTCTCAGGGCCGTGACCGGAAGGCCCTTTGCGCAGCACGCCATAGATATAGTAGGTCCCGAAGGAGGAGATCAGTGTATAAACCACCACATAGCCTACAAGGGTTGAGAGCACATTCGCCCCGGTCAAAGTCGGTGTCACGGTCTGTGCCGTACGCAGGAGCCCGTATACCACCCAGGGCTGACGGCCGACTTCGGCGGTGAACCAGCCGATGATGACGGCAATAAAGCCGCTCGGAAAGGCAAGGGTCGCACCCCAAAGGAACCAGCGCGTAGTCTCCAGTCGACCCCGCAAGCGAAGCAATATGCCGAACGAGCTGATAGCAAGCATCAACAACCCAAGGCCTACCATGATGCGGAATGAAAAGAACGGGATGAGAATGGGCGGCCAGTCTTGTTCCGGAAAATCGCTCAGTCCGGAAACAGGCGCGGTCCAGCTTCCTGTTGCGATCCAACTGCCTGCATAGGGTGTTGTGACGGCAAAGAGGTTTCTCTTATTTTTCTCGTCGGGGATTGCAAACCATACTTCCGTACCCGGCTGCTCATGATGCCATCGCGCCTCGATGGCAGCGAATTTAGCCGGCTGATACTTATACATGTGCTTGCCGCTTATATCCCCGAGATAGAACTGAAAGATCATCAGCACTGCCGATAAACCCAAGCCCCAGTCCAGCATGACCCGCGCCTCTGCGCGATGGATATTGCGGAGCACATACCAGGCGCCTGTAGCAAGAATGCACATGCCGGTGGTCAGAAGAGATGCAAGCAGCATGTGCAGCCAGCGGATCAGGAATACCGGGCCGAGCACTATTGCCTTCCAGTCAACAGGGGTTATCTTTCCGTTTATTATCTCATAGCCCACCGGTACCTGCATCCAGCTGTTGTTGCAGAGAATCCAGAAGGACGACAAGGTCGAACCGAGGGCGATCATGCAGCAGGAAAAGAAATAGAACCATGGCGGCACGCGGTTGCGTGCATACAGGACCACGCCCAGGAAGGTCGCCTCCAGCATGAATGCCGTGAAGGCCTCGTAACCGAGCAGCGGGCCCAGGATAGGCCCTGCCTTGACAGACATCACACTCCAATTGGCGCCGAACTGGAAGGCCATCACGATGCCGGAGCCAACGCCCATGGCGAACAGTATGGTAAAAATCTTAATCCAGAAATCGAAGAGTCTTTGATACAGGGCATTCTTGGTAGCCAGAAACATGCCCTGGAGCATCGCCAGCCATAGAGACAGTCCGATGGTCAGAGACGGGAAGATGATGTGAAAGGAAACAGTAACCGCGAATTGGATGCGGGAGAGAAACAACGGGTCAAGGTTCACGGCTCATGCCTCTTCTCATTTAATGAAAACCTACTTTAGTTTAAGTTATATATACGTTAAGAGAACGAGGTTGAAAGTCAAGAAGAAAGAACTATGAAGATTTTATGAGGAAGATTTTTTTTAGGGGGATCTTCGCATACGAATATGCATCAAGCCCTTGGCGTGATGCACGCAGCTTAGTGTTTGAGATGCACCCGTGTGTGCTTGGGGAATCGAAAAGTTAGAGCAAGCAGAGTGATAATGCCTATGGTGATGAATATTGCTGTCATGGCTTCTAAGCCTTTCTCTCTACAATGACTTCCTGGATGAAGCCCTTGAAGCCGATAACGATGCCGAGGATAAGCCCTACCATGGTGAAGTTGGGGGCCATGCCTAATACCTTGTCAAGATAGATGCCGCCATAGAGTCCGAGGAAGGACATCGTAACGAGCACCAGACTGTATGCGCTGATCCTGCTGAGCCTGTTGGCCAGTGCCCTTTCGATCTTGTCTTTCTTTGTCTTCATCCGTTTCATGGCCTTCCTCTCCTTTATTGGTGGGTTGCGCTTAAAGCTCCACCACCCTACAGTCCTAGAACAGGTTCATGAAGATCTGATGTGCCGGGCCGGTGTTGATACCAATCAAAGTGACCACCAGGACGAACACTGCGGTTGCTTCAGCCGGGGTGAGTCCAAGAACCTTATAGGTGAACCTGATGCCAATGCCGATCATGAACAAGCAACCAAGAACCATCCATAATGTCATCATTGTCTTACCCTCCTTGGGGTTTGTTTTTTCTTTCTGATCTCTATA
>JBEKLI010000039.1:0-9280 GCA_050010275.1 Desulfomonilia bacterium
GGCGCCGGCGCCTTCTTCACCGGCTTCCTGGTTTACATCCTCAAGCAGGAGGACCTCAAGATCATGGTGGATACTGAACGGATGAGAGCCTTGGATATACAGATCCCCATGGCGATCCTCCAGCTCGCAAAACCCGCCAAGTAGTCGACGGTCGCGGGCGTTTCTTTCTTTGCCCATCTGATTATTGATCATGTGCCTTTTCAAATGCCCCGCGCCAAGGCGCGGGGTACTTCACAAATAAAAATATGCATTGTCTATTCATATCGTGAGACGGGTCCAACCATTGAACCAGAAAAATATGACCCTATATAACGCATGATAAGTGAGATGCATCATGATGGTGAAGTTTGTACAACCTTAACTACCCGAAGAGGATCGAAAAGGCCATGAAGCCGACGTTTGAGAAGACATTGAAACTTATCAGCGAAAGGATTCCCGGACATGCCCAGGCAATAACCCCTGCTGCAGGACAGACTAAAGATGCGGAGTTCCTGGATGCTTATTCCAAGGCCGTTATCTCAGTTGTTGAAAAAGTGAGCCCTTCGGTGGTCAGCATCCATGGCGGACATCATCAGCAGCATAAGGATGACCCTGAGCAATCGGCTGCAGGTTCCGGTGTGATCTTTACCCCGGATGGCTACATCCTCACCAATGACCATGTAGTACACGGCACAAAACAGCTCCGTGTAACGTTTACCGATGGGAGCACCTTGGCAGCCTCCACTATAGGTACAGATCCTGCCACCGACCTGGCGGTTATCAGGGCCAATGCATCCTCCCTTGAATACTCTGAGCTTGGTGATTCGGATCAGCTCAAACCCGGGCAGTTGGTGATTGCCATAGGCAACCCCTTCGGATTCCAGTCCACGGTCTCAACCGGGGTGGTGAGCGCACTTGGCAGGGCGCTCAGGAGCAGAGATGGCAGGCTCATCGAGAACATCATCCAGCACACAGCCCCCCTGAACCCGGGCAATTCAGGCGGGCCTTTGGTCGATTCAGCAGGTAATGTGATGGGTATTAATACGGCTATCATCTTCATGGCCCAGGGAATCGGGTTTGCCGTGCCGGCAAACATGGCCAGGTGGGTTGTTTCACAACTGCTCACACACGGCAGGGTACGAAGAGGCTTTCTGGGTATCTCAGGACGGCAGCGGCCCCTGAATCGCAGGCTCATGAGGTATCATAACCTTAAGAGCAACTTTGCAATCGAGGTTCTCTCGGTAGAAAGGGACTCTCCGGCGGCAAAGGCAGGCATCCACATGGGCGATTTTATCGTTGCAGTGCACGACACTGGGGTCTCAAGCGTGGATGACCTCCATCGGTTCCTCTCGGAATGGCCCATTGGTGAGGAGATTATTCTTACCATCATTCGCAGGGTCGAACGTATTGAGATCCGTGTGGTACCTGTTGAGGATGTTCATGGGAGATGAATAAAGAGGTCTAAAAAACGTTGAAAGTTCACCTTGTAACAGGTGTGAAATATTCTTAAGCGTAGACAGGAAGATCTTTTTTTTAAGGAATGCAGGCGGTTTTAATACCGCTGCCTTATGCCTGCCAGTAGATGGCCTCGTTATCGTCCAGGGATTTTTTAATGTATTCCCTCCTCGCCTTGTCTGTCGAGCTGTAAAGTTCCTCTGGAAAAAGTGCGACATGCCGGTTGCATCTTGGATTCGGGCATTTGCCTTTGTATTGAGAGCCCCGAGCGATATTGAGTTGAACAAAGAACTTAGACCTGCACCGGTCATGTCCGAAAAGTGCTACCCTGGTTGATTCCTTCATGCGGGTTCTCCTATCCTTCGAAAATACCCTGGATTCATAATAAGCCTTTCTCGAGACTTGTCAATATGACTTAATATGAAATTGCATGAGATATCGAATAATTAGCTATATTGACTGTTTGCGGAACAGCTGTGACATCATCATGGTTTTTAGAAATTACCCTGTGCCGGAATATATTCGATTCACAGAAGGCCATAAAAATTAATTTCTGATTAATAATCATAGCGTATTCTTCCGAATAGAACAGCGGGGGTAGTATGAAAAACGTAAAATCCTCATACAATGTGCTGGGTGGATTTACCAGGGGTGCATCGCGGATTTTCTTCATCCTTCGGACGAGAAAGATTTATGGATACAACTCGGTCTTCGAGAGGATCTTCAGATACCTTTTCACCAGGAAGAGAAGACTCATAACCGTTCGAAGAAACAAGGCAATGCGTACTGATACATTCATCAGAGGATAGCATCGGACCTATTCATTATGGAGGGGGCATGCAGATGAATACAAGAAAGAATATAGGCTGGATGCGCGATCTTGCATTCCACTATGAGGCCATGCGGGCCGTACACCCTGATGATAAGCTCATAATCGTCTTTGATATTGACGGTACGATCTTTGATGTGCGCCATATAATCGTTTCAGTACTGAAAGACTATGACCAGGATCATGGAACACGGTTTTTCACAAATCTGGTTTGCGATGACATCACGATGCCTGCTCATGATATAGGCACGATACTGAGGGAATTTGCCATCCCGGCGGCCTCCCGGGAGGGAATCGCTGCATGGTGCAAAGAAAATTACTGGTCCAGAGCGGCAATCTTGGGTTCACACAAACCTTTTCACGGGGTACTGGATGTTATCAGGTGGTTCCAGTTGCAGCCGAATACCTTTGTAGGATTGAACTCTTCTCGTTCAGAGTCTCTCCGTACAGATACGTTGAGGATACTGAACACCCTGGGCGAGGAATATCATGTAAAGTTCGATGATGCGCTGCTCTCCATGAACACCGGGGTCTCCATACCTCAAGGCAAACTCTACGGTATCAGGCACTTTAAGGATCTCGGTTATCGCATTGTTGCCGTGATCGATAACGAACCGGAAAATCTTGAGGCAATAGCCACAAGTGATCCTGCAAGTGAGATGCTCCTGCTCCATGCAGACATCATTATCAAATCCTCCCCTGCTCATGCAGGAAATAATGTAATGAGAAGCAACTTTTTTGATCTTACGGATCTTATCAGCCGCCAGCAACTACCCGAGCACATCGAGTTTGTCTGGCACGGGGTGGATGACGAGTCGATTCTGCGGCAGTTCCTCATCTCATCCGTGCAGTGGGCCGAGCTCCATGTCCGTCAGCATATAAACAGCCAGGATCTTATCTTGCGGAGAAAACCCTATGCGGAAATGCCGCCGGCTCCGGATGAGAATCCTGCGCGGCTGGACGATTTTCTCTATATTCTGGGTGATGCCGGCAGGGGAGTGAAGCTCGACCTTAAGGACCCGGGAATGACCGGCAGGGTTCTCGAGTTACTGAAAGCTTCCGGGTTCACTGATGATAAGATCTGGATAACCATCAACATGGAAGAAATGCGCAGGGGAGGCTTGCAGCTCATCCTGGATACATTCCCTAAGGCCATCAAGCAATGCCCGGTGGATAGCCTTTCCCAGATGATGAAAGAATCTCCTCTGGAGGCAAGAAAATATCTTGGTATGCTTGCACATTGGGGAATCGACCGCTTTTCCGTGAACTGGAACACGCCTTCAAGCAGAAGGATTATCATCCAGCTGCAGAACTGGGGATATGATGTTAATATCTACAACGTACCCGACCTCGAGGCCTTCCTCCAGGCTGCGCTCTTGCTGCCTAAGTCCATCACATCATTTTTCAATTTCCCCAAGTGGTTTTATACAGGCAGGAGCGATGAGATGGAGCAACCCCTCCGGGTGTCCTCGCACCGATTGTCTTTATAAGAGGCCGGTCTTTTTTAATCCAATAGTCAAAGATGAGGGCACCTCATCCCTGATAAAATTGAGACCCGGATGTTCCCCCCCACTGGAGACGAGATGCAGATAGTGGTATGATGACATGACCGGGAAGGACAGGAGCAGTCTCCATGGGAAAGAAGGAATTTGAGGTCGTTATTGTGGGCAGGGCATGCGTGGATCATCTGTGCGTGGTTGATCAATACCCGGATGAAGATGCCAAGGTGCCCATGTCCATGAGGCTCGTGGAGGGCGGCGGCCAAGGCGCCACTGCCGCCTGCTGCGTGGCACGGCTCGGGGGGAGGGCGGCCTATGTGGGATGTCTGGGTGATGATGAAGAGGGCCTGTTCTGCCTCGAGAGGCTCAACGAATTCGGCGTGGACACCTCCCATGTGAATGTCATTGCAGGGGGACGCACACCCTATGCATATGTCCTCATCACCGGATCAAGCGGCAGAAGGACTATTGTCTATGAGCCCGGTACACTCCCGGTCATCGAGCTGAATCATGGCCTGTCTGAGCTCCTGTCGCATGCAGGGGTGATCCTGCTCGGGCCCCAGGCCACGAACCTGGCAGGGCCCCTGAATAAAATGAAAGGTCTGCCGCCCGTAGTCTACGACTGCGAGCGAGACCGGCCGGGTCTTGAGGACATGATGGGCTTGGCTGATTATTTTGTACCGCATTACGGCTTTCTTGATTCAATAAGGTTTTCCGTAAGCAGGCCATCAAAACATAAGAAGATAATTTCTTTGGCAGGCATGGTTAAAGGCCGCCTCATCGTGACGGACGGCGAGCACGGCTCTTATTACCTTAATGGAGAGAGCCTGGTTCAAGTGCATCCTCCCAAGGTCCGGGTCAGAGACACTACCGGTGCGGGTGACAACTTCCATGGTGCATTTGCCCTGGCCGTCAGCAGGGGGCATGACCTTCACCACGCAGTACGCTTTGCCGTCACTGTGGCAAGCCTCTCCTGCAGGGAGTATGGAGGCAGGGCGGGAATCCCGGACTATGATGAAGCCGTGGAGGTTATGAAGACGATAGCTTAGTTTTAAGTTTAAAGTTTTACGTGTTAAGAACATATATCGTTTCTGGAACTTCAAACTTCAAACTTAAAACTTAAAACATCATCTACACTCAATGGTCAGCTTATCTTTCCGCTCCGTTTCAATCCCTTCAGGAAAAAGAATGAGTTTACTATTGTAGTATTCGAAGGACGACAAAAATGTTGTTTGACCATGAGAAAATAATTGCAAAATACGGCCTTTTGGTATATACACACATCAACTTTAAACGATCATCTTACGACGGAGGGCTGCATGGATGGCGAAGCCGCCCATTGTCCGATTGCAGGGGGTGACTAAACGATTTGACGACGTTGTAGCCGTCGATTCGTTAGACCTAGACATCTACCAGGGAGAGTTTCTCACGCTCCTTGGTCCTTCAGGCTGTGGCAAGACCACGGTGCTCCGACTCATCGCCGGTTTAGAGACGCTCACTACGGGCGAGATCTCCATGAACGGCTCTCGCCTCAACGGCACTCCGCCTAACAAGCGCAATGTGAACACCGTGTTTCAGAGCTACGCCCTGTTTCCCCACATGACCGTCTTTGACAACATCGCCTTTGGCCTGCGCATGAAGCAGCACGGCAAAAGGGAAATCATGAATAAGGTCTCTGAGGCCTTGGATATTGTCAAGATGGCCGGCCTTGAAATGCGCATGCCGCACCAGCTCTCGGGAGGACAGCAGCAGCGCGTAGCCATGGCGCGCGCCATCGTGAACAAGCCCTTGGTCTTGCTGCTGGATGAGCCGTTGAGCGCACTGGACTATCGCCTTCGCCAGGAGCTCGAGCTCGAGCTCAAGCGTGTGCACCGACAGCTCGGGATCACCTTTGTGTTCGTCACCCACGACCAGGAAGAGGCCATCAGCATGTCCGACCGCATCGCGGTCATGAACGAAGGCAGGATAGAGCAGATCGGCACGCCCATAGAGATCTATGAAGAGCCCGAGAACATGTTCGTCGCCAAGTTCGTGGGTGAGATTAATGTCTTTGAAGGACACGTGACAAAGGTGAACAACGGGAGTGCCGAGGTCGACATCCATGGCCTGCCTTTCCCGGTGCAGAACCGAAAGAAGGCCTCTGTGGGCCAGGGGGTAAAGGTGCTGCTCCGGCCTGAGGACATCCTGGTTACCGTCGATGAGGAGTGGACCAATGGGGAGCCTTCTCTAGCGGGCAGGGTTGAAGAGGTCATCTACAAGGGCAAGACCGTGGATCTCATCATCAACCTCGATGCAGGAGAGAGTATCTTTGTTACCCAGTTCTTCAACGAAGACCAGGAAAACATCATCTATCGTGAAGGTCAGAGGGTCCACGTAAACTGGCCCTACGGCTGGGAAGTCGTGCTTTAGTGATGGTAAGAAGGGGCTGGTTCAAGGACTTTGCGATCGGCTCGACCATGATGTGGATCACCATATTCGTGGTGATCCCCTATCTGTTCGTGCTCCTGTTCAGCTTCTTGAAGCCTGATCCGGAAAGGATCATTGTCTGGAACTTCACGTTCATCAATTACCATGACATCTTCTCACCGATTTTTCTGATCGTGTGCTGGTACTCACTTATTCTAGCGCTGGTTACCACAATTATCACATTGCTGGTGGCCTATCCTTTTGCCTTTATCCTGGCCCGTCTTCCGAAAGGCATCCAGAGGATTCTGCTCTTGCTCATGATCATCCCATTCTGGACCTCTTCTCTCATACGCACCTATGCACTGATTATACTCTTCAAGGCCAACGGCATCATCAACACCTTCCTACTCTATATCGGAGTCATCAACGAGCCGATTATGATGCTTTACACCCAGATGGCCGTGTTCGTCGGGCTGGTCTACACCCTGTTGCCCTTCATGATCCTGCCCATATACTCGTCCATCCAGAAGCTCGACTGGAGGCTCATAGAGGCTGCGCGAGACCTGGGAGGCACGTCATGGCACATCTTCTTCCGTATCATCCTGCCGCTTACGCTGCCCGGCATCATTGCAGGCAGTACCATGGTTTTCCTGCCTGCGCTCGGCCTGTTCTATATCCCCGACCTCCTGGGGGGGGCCAGGGTAATGCTCATCGGCAACTTCATCAAAAACCAGTTCCTCACCTCGAACAACTGGCCGCTCGGGTCGGCCGCCAGCGTGATTCTGACGTTTATTATGTGCCTGTTCCTTTACGTATACTTCTTAAGCTCCCGCAGGGCCCACACGGAAGGCATGGGGGGCATGGCATGAGAAGGGCGCTTAAGAATGTCTACATCGTAATCGTTTACCTGTTCCTTTATATCCCCATACTCATCCTCATTATCTATTCCTTCAACAATACGAAATATTCCACCAACTGGCAGGGGTTTACCCTGCAGTGGTACCTCCAGCTCTTCACCGACTCACCATTGAAAGAGGCCTTTGTGAACTCGCTCATCATCGCCGTATCATCGAGTGTAATAGCCACCATCTTAGGGACGCTCGGGGCCGTGGCCTTTTATCGCTACCGGTTCATAGGCCGGAAGGTCATGTACACCTTTATCTATATAGTCATGATGAGCCCGGATATCGTCATGGGCATCTCGCTGCTTATGTTCTTCATCACCATCGGCATGGCAACCGGCGCCTTTACCCTGCTGCTTGCACACGTTACCTTCTGCCTGCCCTTTGTGGTGGTTACGGTTTATTCCCGCATCAGCGGTTTCGACCGCAACATCATAGACGTGGCCAAGGACTTGGGCGCCAGCGAGCTCCAGATGTTCTGGCACATCATGATGCCTCTCTTAATGCCGGCCATCATTGCGGGATGGCTCTTGAGCTTCACCCTGTCGCTCGACGACGTGGTGGTGAGCTTTTTCACGACCGGGCCCACATTTGAGATCCTTCCCTTGAAGATCTATTCCATGGTCAGGCTTGGGATCAGGCCGGAGATCAATGCGCTTTCCGCAGTGATGTTCCTGCTGTCCCTGATTACCGTCTCGGTTGCACAACTTTTAACAAAGGAGAACAGATAGATGAAGAAGCTGCTTGCCGTGTTTGTGTTCGTGCTCCTGCCCGCGCTCGTCTTCGGCACGAATAAGGAGATCTATGTCTTCAACTGGACCGACTACATCGACCCTCAAGTGCTCAAGATGTTCGAGAGCCAGACAGGCATCAAGGTGCACTATTCCACCTATGAAAGCAATGAGGCCATGTTCGCCAAGCTGAAGCTCGTGCAGAAGGCGGGATATGACGTTGCATTCCCCTCCACCTATTTTGTGGAGCGAATGCGGCGCCTGAACATGCTCATGGCGTTGGACAAGTCCAAGATCCCCAACTTGAAGAACATCAACCCTGAGCTCTTGAACAAGGCCTATGACCCGAACAACACCTACAGCGTGCCTTACATGTGGGGTTCATCCGGTATCGGCGTCAACAGCAAGGCCATAGACCCAAAGACCGTTTCAAGCTGGAACGATCTATGGAACCCCAGGTACAAGGGCAAGGTCCTGCTCATGGACGACGTGCGGGAGGTATTCGCCATGGCGCTGAGGTCCCTGGGGTATTCCGGCAATGACCGCGATCCAAACCACATCAGGAAGGCCTATGAGAAGCTCAAGCTCTTAAAGCCCAGCGTCAAGGTGTTCAACTCCGACTCCCCCCGCCAGCCCTTCCTGAACAACGAGGTGATCATCGGCCAGATCTGGGGAGGTGAGGTTTTCCAGGCTAACAAGGAGAATCCGGATATCAGGCTCATCTACCCCAAGGAAGGGGCCATCTTCTGGATAGACAACATCGTCATCCCCAAGTCTGTCCGTAACATCGAGGCCGCAAACAAGTTCATCGACTTCATGTGCAGGCCCGACATTGCCAAGATGAACTGCCAGCTTATCGGCTATGCCACGGCCAACATCAAGGCCCAGCAGATGCTCGACCCCAAGATCCGTAACAATAAGGCAGCCTATCCTGAAGAGGCCGAAGTAAAGAAGGGTGAGTTCCAGACCGATGTGGGCGACGCCATTGTGACATACGAGAAGTATTGGGAGATGCTGAAAACGCAGTGATTGGAATGAAACTGATCACATCCGATATGATCGATGAATTGATCGTGCAGGCCGGCGCGAATGCCAGACAGCGCATCAATTACAATATACATGAATCACTGTCTGATCCGGTCCAGAGATTATTCATAGCCTCCAGTCTGGAATCATATTTCCGTCCGCATCGGCATCCTGAGAAGTGGGAGTTTGTCCTTGTCATTCGAGGTCTGTTTGATGTCATGGTGTTTGATGATGCCGGTCGGGTAATCGAACGTGCCTCTATCGGTCCCGGTAAAGATATAATAGGTTTTGAAATACCGTCCAATATATGGCATTCCTGGGTCCCCATGGCTGATGGATCGGTATTTTTCGAGACGAAGCAAGGCCCATATCATGCCCGATCATCAGAGTTTGCTGCGTGGTCGCCTGAAGAAGACGCACCACATGTGAGTGAATTCCTCTCGAGATTGAAGA
>JBEKLI010000040.1:0-9123 GCA_050010275.1 Desulfomonilia bacterium
GGGATACTATCCACAAACTTCACGCATGCTTCAATTGTGGAACGGGACAATATTCTCAATCATCTAAGGGATAAATTGAAGGATTATCTTAAATGAAACACTACGAAGACTTTTTCCATCTTGCTTTTGCTGCTTTCTCTGCTATCTCTTTGCGCTTCTTTGGCGATAGTTTCTCCGCTCTGGCCTTACCGCCCTTTAATCCACCTAAACGGCCTAATGCAACGGCAGCGGGATTCTTCCCTGGTGGTGCACTAGCCTCTTCTTTGATTTGTCCTGTAGCCTCTGCTACGATCTGAGAGGCGAGTAGGTTTATATTGGTTGGTCTTCTATTCTTAGCTATGCCTCAATGATAGCATGAGCGGTAAAGCATATCAATGGCTGCTAATTTGAAACTGACCCACTGCCAAGGGGAAGGGCTGGTGGGTTGCGCTTAAGCCCATGGGCTGTACGGAGTACGCACATGAAGGACATCCGCAGTTTTGAATCGGATACTTATGCAGTCAGACACCGAATGAGGGTATTGCCTCGGCGTATAAAGAACACCAATATAAGAAAGGCCTTTCAATAGAAAAATGGAAAGGCAATCTCTGAAAAAATTGAGGTGCAAATGAACGGAGCCGAATCGATTATTCAAGCTGCACGGTCCTGCGGCATTGATGTGTGTTTTGCCAACCCGGGAACCACCGAGATCCCCTTGGTGGCTGCGCTGGATTCCATAGGGGGAATCAGGCCCGTCCTGTGTCTGTTCGAAGGCGTATGCACCGGTGCAGCGGACGGGTATGCACGGATGCAGGACAAGCCGGCCATGGTGCTGCTCCACCTGGGTGTCGGCCTGGCGAACGGGACATCAAACCTCCATAATGCACGCAGGGCGCATACACCCCTCGTTGTTGTGGTAGGCGAGCACGCCACCTGGCATCGTCCTTTAGACCCGCCGCTTGCCATGAATATCGAATCGATCGCATCCTCCACCTCCGGATGGCTGCGCACATGCAGAGCGGATTCCCTTCTGGGCCGGGATATGGCGGACGCGGTCTCGGCGGCCCGTGAAGGACAGGTGGCCATTCTGATTGTTCCGTATGATCTCCAGATGAAGAGGTGCGAAGAAAAAATGATCACGCTTACGCCCCCTGATCGAAAAGAAGTTGACCATGTGAGGATCGAAGAAGCCCTCGGAATTTTGAACGCCGGCACCAAGACAGCCCTTGTGCTCGGGGGAAAGGCACTCAGGAAAGATGGGCTCATGGCTGCCGCGCGCATCAGATCTGCATGCGGATGCGACCTTCTGTCCGAGGGTTTTCCCGCCCGGATGGAGCGGGGTGCAGGCCTGCCCGATGTTACCCGCATACCCTATCTACCCGAGCCTGCGCTGGAGCTTCTGAAGCACTACGATGCACTGGTCTTTGCAGGGGCCGGTGAGCCCGTATCATTCTTCGGTTATAGCGGTGTGCCGGGGCGGCTTGTTTATGACCGGCAGAAGATAGTGCACTTGTCGAAACCGGGCCATGATGCCACTGAAGGTCTGACTTCATTGGCCCGTAGCCTGGGTGCCCCTGAGAGTCCGTCTCATGACGTCCTTGAGCCACGATCGAAACCTGCCTTGCCCATTGGCCCCCTGAGCGGGGAGAAGGCCTGTGCAATGATCGCCGCCCTCCAGCCCGAAGGGACGATTGTCGTGGATGAGTCCATCACCAATAGTATCTCCTATTACCCCGCAACTAAAGGAGCAAGGCCCTTCACCCTCCTCACCCTTACCGGAGGGTCTTTAGGCCTGGGGCCTGCCTGCGCAGTGGGGGCCGCTATTGCTTGTCCCGAAAGGCCCGTGATCAATATCCAGGCGGACGGTGCGGCCATGTACACCATGCAGGCCCTCTGGACGCAATCACAAGAGGGTTTGAATGTGACCACATTGATCTTCTCCAACAGAAGCTATGACATATTGAAATATGAGCTGGCACGGTACGGCGTTGACAAACCCGGTCCACACGCCTCCAGACTGACGGATCTTACAGGGATTGACTGGGTCTGCCTGGGTAAGGGCATGGGTGTGGCTTCCATTGCAGTAAACACAGCTTCGGAGCTGGAGGCCGAATTTTCAAAGGCCCTTGAAGAACAGGGCCCCCACCTGATCCAGATGAACCTCTAGGACTACGTGCGGTTCCGATGGTTACCGCATCGAGCTGCCACGGAAGGGCACCCGCGGCACTGCTTGTCTGCTGTGTGCAGGGGAAATCCCTATTGGATAGTATTGATGCCGGAATTCCCCGGCAATTATTATCGAGTGATCCGATGAGGATAATCAGAACAACAACGACCCCGATGAATGCTATCATGACCCTGAACCAGGAACGCATGAGAGTTACCTCCTTCCCTTTGGCTTGGCAGGATGGTACCATGGCATCATTCCATACCGCGGAATCCAGTTGCACGATGAGGAATATTTTATGCCTGAAAAAATAAGCCCTTATGCATCATACGGTGAAAAGATCATCAAACTCTTTGCTAAGCTGCTTTTCTCAGGGCAGAGTTATTCGCTCACCGAGCTGAGCCGCATGCTCGTATGCTCGAAACAGACGGTGCTCAGGCTCATGGATGATATACGCCGCTCCTATGGTGTTGAGATCGAAGAGACCGTGATTGAGCGGAACAAGTTCTACCGGATCAGGAAACCGGGCAGGGTGCCTCCGGCCCTTGCGCTCACGGGTGGTGAGATGAGCGTTTTACTCATGTGCCAGGCCTTTGCAAGACATCTCTTGGGGGATGTCTTGTTTGGAGAGGCATCAACTGCCATTGAAAAGAACCGCGCACTCTCAGGCCCCTTATCTGATAATGCAGGGCACCATTTTACCTCCTATAAACCCGGCAGTATTGATTACACTCCGCACGAGGAGAGCATCAAGACACTGCTCAAGGCCATGGAACAAAAGAAAATCTGTAAGGTGGCATATCGCTCACTCCTTTCCAGAGCGTCCAAGACCTTTCTCATCATGCCCCTGAAGATCTTCTCTCATAACGACTCCATGTATCTGAGTGCCAGGTATGCAGGCAAGCCGGGCAAGCGCGACGAACGGCACGAATACGATCCGCTCCTGGCCATACACCGGCTGAAACGCATTGAGATGACGGAGCAGTCCTTCGAGTTTCCCAAGGACTATGACTTTGAACAGATCTACAACCGGAATTTCGGCATCATGAAGAGCAGCACCTTCGAGGTTGAGGTGGAGTTCACCGGGCTATCCGCCCGTTATGTCTCGGAGAGGATGTGGAGCCCCGACCAGCGCATACGGCGCATGAATGCTTCCACCATACGGATAGTATTCAGTGCATCCTCGGCTAACGAGCTTATCTCATGGGTGCTGTCTTTCGGGAGTGAGGCCCGCCTCATAAGGCCTCAGATACTTGTTGAGAACTTGAAAGATATGTTCATGAAGATGGAAACACTGTATATTGATGGTTCAGGTTAAAAAGAAGTTCTTGATTTGCTTCTTGCACTGAAATGTCACCTTGCACGAAACAGGTGATGCCCTTATTCCTAAAGCAGGAGGCTTCTATGAATCTTCCAAAGCCCAAGACGGATGGAAGTATCTCTGTGGAAAAGGCTATCAGGACAAGACGGACCGTGCGCTCGTTTACTCCAAGGAAGCTTAAGCCGGAGCAGCTCTCGCAGCTTCTGTGGTCGGCGCAGGGTATTACCGAAGATGGGGGGCACAAGAGGGCAGCCCCGTCCGCAGGTGCGCTCTATCCCATGGACGTCTTCGTGGTAGTGGGTCATGAGGCGGTGGATGATATTCCGCAAGGGTTATACCACTATGAGCCCACGTTACACGTAACGAGCCTCATTGCAGAAGGTGATCACCGGGACGAGCTTGCCGCGGCCTCGCTTTCCCAGCTCTGGATAGCCTTGGCACCGGTGAGTATCGTTATATGTGCGGAATACGACAGGATCATTGGCAAATATGGGGAGAGGGGCGAGCGCTACGCTTTGATGGAATCGGGACATATCGCGCAAAACATCTTTCTCCAGGCCGGGGCGTTGGGATTAGCGGCAGGGATTGTCGGGGCATTTATCGATAAGGACGTGAAGAGGGTCTTGAAGATGGATACAGCCCATGAGCCGTTGCTCATCATGCCGGTGGGATATCACTAAACATTTTTCAATCACTTAAAGAAACTCGATGATGAAGCGGTTGACCTTCTCAGGGGCCTCCTCATGTGCCGAGTGGCCGCAATCCCTGATGATCTCCACCCTGATGTTCTTGATCTTTTCCTTGAACCTGTTCGCAAGCCCCACATCAAGGTAGAGGTCCTGTTCTCCCCAGAGGAGAAGGACCCGATGGTTGAGATTATCCAGGCGCCTTTCGATAAGGCTCCATGATAGGTTCCGGGCGAGCAGGGCCTGGGCCTTGCGGTTTGCAGGGATCTTCATGGGAAGATACACCTCACGGGCCATGGCACCATTCACCATATCCTTGTGGACAAAGGAAAGCTCAAGCCTCTTCCTGACCATATCAGGGGTGAGGAATCTCAGGAGCATGCCTCCGATAACCGGCACCTTCAGGAGTTCCCACTCCGGCACATCCGGCACATCCAGGCCGCTGGAGTCGATGAGCACTATCCTGTCCACTCTCTCGGGATATGCCAGTGCATAGGCCAGGGCCCAACCCCCACCCCAGGAGTGACCGACGAGAGTCGCCTTGTCGATATGAAGGCCGTCCATGAATTCCCTGACGGCAAGGGTCATGGTATCGAGCCCCATGGGAAGGGCATGGTCGACAATGCTTGTAAAGCCGTACCCCGGCATATCCAGGGCATAGACAGAGGATATTTCCGACAGCGGGCCTATGTTATGCCTGAATGAATAGAGCCATACGCCTCCGCCATGGATAAGGATCAAGGGCAGGCCGGAGCCTGCATGGAGGAAGTGTATACGGAAATGCCCGGTACTGAGAAATGAGGATGCATGTGCCTGAAGGTATTCGGATCGCTCCATGAGCCGATCAATGGATTTGTTCATGAGCAACTTATACGCACCTTAGATCATGTTATAAAATGTTTTTTTCTTGGGATCTTGACAGGGGACTCGGGAATAGTAATACATGGTAATACCTCACCAGGTTACAGGAGGAATTGAATCGATGAAAAAACAGGGGATCATCACCTTCAAGGTTGATGAAGGGCTCTATGAGGTGATCAGGAATATCCCGAACCGGTCCGAATTCATCAGGAATGCATTACTGTCGGCACTCGGGAACATCTGCCCCCTCTGCAACGGCACCGGTATTTTATCACCGAATCAAAAACAGCACTGGGACGAGTTTGCAGCAGACCACCAGGTACAGACCTGCCAGAAGTGCCGTGAACGATACCTGGTATGTGTGAGCGGACACTAAAGGGACACGTGAATGAGACAAGAGCAAGGCAACCAGCTAAGTGAGAAAAGTATGACAAAAAAAATAATGTTCAGCACTGTCATTGTTGCCTTGTTTACTGTCATACTTATTGTTTCAACACATTGTTCCAAACAACAAGAACCCGTTGTTTCACATAAGATTAAAGTCATAACAACGCTTTTCCCCCTCTATGACTTTGCGAAAAATGTCGGTAAAGACAAGGTAGATGTGTCATTGCTCTTGCCCCCCGGGGTGGAAGCTCATTCGTTTGAACCCAAACCCAGCGCTATCGTCAAGATCAACGAAGCGGATATCTTTGTGTACACTGGCAAATTTATGGAGCCATGGGCTGAGGGTATCATAAAAGGCGTCGTAAACAAGAATCTCATTGTGGTCGATGCAAGCCGGGGCACCACGATGATCCCCGGTGTATTCCACGATGCGGATGAACCGGCAGGGTCGATGGACCCGCATATCTGGCTTGATTTTGACAATGCGAAAATAATGGTCGGTAACATCATGCAGGCCTTAAATGCCAAAGATACCCCGAACAAGGATTTTTACACGATGAATGCAACGCAGTATAACAACAGGCTTACTGAGATGGACACCCTTTTCCGTACCACCCTTGCCCCCTGCAAAGGCAAAGAGATTGTGTACGGAGGGCATTATGCATTCGGCTATCTGGCCCGTCGATACGGCTTGAGGTATATGGCCGCCCAAGGTGTCTCTCCCGATGCCGAACCGACGGCCAAAGACCTGGCCAGGCTGGTGGAGCAGGTTAAAAAAGACAACATAAAGTATGTTTTTTACGAAGAGCTCACAAGCCCCAAGATAGCCGAAACCATTGCCAATGAAACCGACACCAAGTTGCTCCTGCTGAATGCGGCCCATAATGTGACCAGGGATCAATTGGAGAAAGGCATTTCTTTCATGGATATTCTTAAAGGTGATCTTGATAATTTGAAGGCCGGACTTGGATGCCGATAACATGAATCCCATATTATCGATAAAAGGATTATGCTCTGGTTACGGGGCGGTTGAGGTGCTCCACAATATAACTTTTGCCGTGGAAAAGGACGACTATATCGCCCTGGCCGGACCCAATGGCGCGGGCAAAACCACGCTCGTCAAAACAATCCTTGGGTTAATGGACAAATATACCGGTACGGCAGAGGTATTCGGCCAGGACATAAGAGGTTTTAAACGGTGGGACCGTATCGGGTATCTGCCCCAAAGGGTGAATGCCTTCAATCCGCTTTTACCGGCCATGGTAAGAGAAGTGGTCGGCCTGGGTTTATTATCTCAAAAGCACTTCCCGAAAAATTTCACCAAGAATGATGCGGTGAGCATCAGACAGACGCTTGACTTGATGGACATCGCCGATCTCACGGACAAGCCGATCGGGGAACTTTCCATCGGCCAGCAACAGCGCGTATTTCTGGCTCGGTCCCTGGTGTCCAATCCGGAACTTCTCATCCTGGACGAGCCGAGCACTGCCTTGGACCCGGTTTCGCGCGAGAGTTTCTTCGAGCTTTTAAAAAAACTCAATGTAAGTAAGGGGATCACGATTATTCTGATTACACATGACACGGCACAAATCGGAAAATATGCCAACAAGCTCCTGTATCTCGATAAGAAGGTCGTTTTTTATGGGAGCTTCTCCGACTTCTGCAAGTCTGAGGAAATGAGCCTATACTTCGGTCATTTTTCCCAGCATTTAATTTGCCATCAGCATGATTAATATAACCATACTTCACTTTCTCAATTACGCCTTCATCCAGAAGGCATATCTCGCCGGGACCTTTATCGCCGTGCTCTGTGCCATGCTCGGTCTCTTTTTGGTATTACGGAAACTGTCATTGATCGGCGACGGCCTTTCCCATGTCAGTTTCGGGGCGATTGCCCTGGGGCTCTTCTTTGGTATTTATCCTTTTTATGTTGCGATTCCCGTAGTCCTCATCGGTTCTTATGTTATCCTAAGACTTACCGAAAGGGCCAGGATCTACGGCGATGCCGCCATCGGCATCGTCTCATCGATAGGGATTGCCGGCGGTATCATCCTGGCCAGTGTGTCAAAGGGGTTCAATGTCGATCTGTTCAGTTATTTATTCGGGAACATACTGGCCATCAGCAATCAGGAAGTTTATTTATCGCTGGGTCTCTCTATAGCCGTCCTGTTGATCATCATATTGCTCTATAATGATCTGTTTTCCGTTACTTTCGATGAAGAATTCGCCAAGATCACCGGAGTTAAAACCGATCGCATCAATCTGGTTCTGACCTTTCTTACCGCCATCACGGTTGTGCTGGCTATCAAAGTGGTCGGCATCATGCTGGTCTCGGCCCTGTTGATCCTGCCTGCGGTTACCGCCCTGCAGGTCGCCAGAGGTTTTAAGGGAGCTATGCTGATCGCTGTGCTTGATGCAATCATATCGGTCTTGTTCGGGATTACCCTGTCTTTCTTATTGGATATACCGGCCGGTGCGACGATTGTCATGATCAACATGATGTTTTTTTCTGCAGCCTTATTGTACAAAAAGATCACCAAGGTGTAATCTTGATTAAGGGATGATTATCTAATAAGGACAGGAGGCTGTAGGATGATATTTCACTTGCCGGGTATGTCTTTAGAGAAAAAAAGATTTAGTGCCGGTTCTCTCATACGGACAATGATATTTGCTATGGTATGGGTTTGCCTTGTAGCCTTCATACCACAGCCCGAAAAATCGGTATCTGAAGGCAGCTCGATAATCAAAATAGGTAGTGATATAGTGGTGAGAAACGGTATTGAAGTAAATAAAGCGATATCCATAGGCGGAGATGTCAAAGTTTACGGGCATGTCCGGAAAGATGCGGTTTCAGTTGGTGGATCGGTTTACCTCGGACCGGATTCGGTAGTTCAGGGGAATGTCGTATCTATCGGGGGCACGGTGGAGAGGGAGCCTGGGGCGCAGGTAGGCGGTGAGGTGACCATTGTTGATGCCACGGGCCTGAAATCATACTTATCTTGGTTGCCGAAACAAGGAATTGCCAGAATAAATGAGTTCTGGGACAGCATCGGATGGATTCCAGCCCTGGGCTTCTTCATAATCGCATTTTTCATAGTGGCAATAATGCCTGCTGCCGTGGGGTTCATCTCTTTCCAGATTGAAAACAATACGCTGCGTACGATCCTTTGGGGTCTGTTCGGCTCAATCCTGGTCTTTCCGATTGGTTTTATGCTCATTATATCCATAGTGGGAATTGTCATAGTACCCGTTTTGATTATTTTTTTAGGCTGTGCCTTTGCCCTGGGCTATATCGCAGTTGCTCAACTCATGGGAAAAAGGATTACCATCACATTGAGGAAACCGAACAGGCATATCCTTGTCGAGACGATCATAGGGTTAGTCGTACTCTCCGCCGTTAGCCGCATCCCCTTTGCCGGGTGGCTTGTCAAGTATGCTGCAGTACTTATCGGTTTCGTCGATGATGGCGTGGCAATAGGGGCAGCGGATAATGGCCATTGCCTTATTTATAAGGGGAAAATCAGTCCTTGTCAATCCGTGAATGGGCGCCGCCGCCTGATTCCCCGGCCAGCCGGGCAAAATCCTTGCGGGGAGGCTTCTTCAGGACCTTCGCGGGAATCGCGCCGCGTTCTCTAAATATCGCAGTGATTCCGGCGACGACGATGTAGAGGACCGAGGGCAAATATTGCGTCCTCGGGGTCGGAGCAACGAGGAGAAAAGTA